>NZ_JALPKP010000100.1:0-5376 GCF_051383635.1 Geodermatophilus sp. CPCC 205506
CCGGTGTGGGGGGTGGGGGGCGGTGCGTGCGTTCAGAACCGCACAGTGGACGCGTGACATCTCTTTTCTTGTTTTCCTGGAGAAGGGCAGGTTGGAGGTGTGTGGTCAAGCCCTCGGCCTGTTAGTACCGGTCAGCTGCACGCCTTGCGGCGCTTCCACTTCCGGCCTATCGACCCGCTGGTCTGGGCGGGGGCCTTACCCGGTTGACCCGGTGAGAGACCTCATCTTGAAGCGAGCTTCCCGCTTAGATGCTTTCAGCGGTTATCCCTGCCGAACGTAGCCAACCAGCAGTGCACCTGGCGGTACAACTGGCACACCAGAGGTTCGTCCGTCCCGGTCCTCTCGTACTAGGGACAGCTCTTCTCAAGTCTCTTACGCGCACGGCGGATAGGGACCGAACTGTCTCACGACGTTCTAAACCCAGCTCGCGTACCGCTTTAATGGGCGAACAGCCCAACCCTTGGGACCTACTCCAGCCCCAGGATGCGACGAGCCGACATCGAGGTGCCAAACCATCCCGTCGATATGGACTCTTGGGGAAGATCAGCCTGTTATCCCCGGGGTACCTTTTATCCGTTGAGCGACACCGCTTCCACCTGCCGGTGCCGGGTCACTAGTCCCAGCTTTCGCTCCTGCTCGACCCGTCGGTCTCACAGTCAAGCTCCCTTGTGCACTTGCACTCGACACCTGATTGCCAACCAGGCTGAGGGAACCTTTGGGCGCCTCCGTTACATTTTGGGAGGCAACCGCCCCAGTTAAACTACCCACCTGACACTGTTCCTGATCCGGATCACGGACCGAGGTTAGACATCCAATTCGACCAGAGTGGTATTTCAACGGCGACTCCATCCACACTGGCGTGCGGACTTCACAGTCTCCCACCTATCCTACACAAGCCGAACCGAACACCAATATCAAGCTGTAGTGAAGGTCCCGGGGTCTTTCCGTCCTGCCGCGCGTAACGAGCATCTTTACTCGTAGTGCAATTTCGCCGAGCCTGTGGTTGAGACAGCTGAGAAGTCGTTACGCCATTCGTGCAGGTCGGAACTTACCCGACAAGGAATTTCGCTACCTTAGGATGGTTATAGTTACCACCGCCGTTTACTGGCGCTTGAGTTCTGAGCTTCGCACCCCGAAGGGCACTAACCCGTCCCCTTAACGTTCCAGCACCGGGCAGGCGTCAGTCCGTATACATCGTCTTACGACTTCGCACGGACCTGTGTTTTTAGTAAACAGTCGCTTCTCACTGGTCTCTGCGGCCGCCCACCGCTGCCCCATGCAAGATGGATGACGGTCAACGGCCCCCCTTCTCCCGAAGTTACGGGGGCATTTTGCCGAGTTCCTTAACCACAGTTCGCTCGATCGCCTCGGTATTCTCTACCTGACCACCTGAGTTGGTTTGGGGTACGGGCCGCTCGGAACTCGCTAGAGGCTTTTCTCGGCAGCATAGGATCATCGAATTCGCCGCACTCGGCTATGCGTCAGGCCTCACCCTGCATGCGACGCGGATTTGCCTACGTCGCGGGCCACACCCTTGCACCGGTACTACCACTCACCGGCCCGACTACCTTCCTGCGTCACCCCATCGCTTGCCTACTACCAGTCCGGATCCCGCGCTACTCCCGGCCGCCGGCACAAGTGCCGGCGACACGGTTTGGGGCGGTTAGCATCGCTGGGTTCGGCATGGGCGTTCCTTCGCGGGTACGGGAATATCAACCCGTTGTCCATCGACTACGCCTGTCGGCCTCGCCTTAGGTCCCGACTCACCCTGGGCGGATTAGCCTGGCCCAGGAACCCTTGGTCTTCCGGCGGGGGAGGTTCTCACTCCCCTCTCGCTACTCATGCCTGCATTCTCACTCGCGTGGCGTCCACGGCTGGATTCCTCCGCCGCTTCACCCGCCACGCGACGCTCCCCTACCCATCCACACACCTGGCCGGCGCCTGCAAGAGGCGACGACGGGCGTCGTGTGAATGCCACGGCTTCGGCGGTGTGCTTGAGCCCCGCTACATTGTCGGCGCGGAACCACTTGACCAGTGAGCTATTACGCACTCTTTCAAGGATGGCTGCTTCTAAGCCAACCTCCTGGTTGTCTCTGCGATCCCACATCCTTTTCCACTTAGCACACGCTTAGGGGCCTTAGCCGATGATCTGGGCTGTTTCCCTCTCGACTACGAACCTTATCGCCCGCAGTCTCACTGCCGCGCTCTCACTTACCGGCATTCGGAGTTTGGTTGACGTCAGTAACCTTGTGGGGCCCATCGGCCATCCAGTGCTCTACCTCCGGCAAGAAACACGCGACGCTGCACCTAAATGCATTTCGGGGAGAACCAGCTATCACCGAGTTTGATTGGCCTTTCACCCCTACCCACAGCTCATCCCCCAGGTTTTCAACCCTGGTGGGTTCGGTCCTCCACGCGGTCTTACCCGCGCTTCAACCTGGCCATGGGTAGATCACTCGGCTTCGGGTCTAGAGCACGCGACTGAAGATCGCCCTGTTCGGACTCGCTTTCGCTACGGCTACCCCTCACGGGTTAACCTCGCCACGTACCGCTAACTCGCAGGCTCATTCTTCAAAAGGCACGCAATCACCCCGCCCCCACAAGGGGGACCAAGGCTCTCACGGCTTGTAGGCACACGGTTTCAGGTACTATTTCACTCCCCTCCCGGGGTACTTTTCACCTTTCCCTCACGGTACTAGTCCGCTATCGGTCACCAGGGAGTATTCAGGCTTAGCGGGTGGTCCCGCCGGATTCACACCGAATTTCACGGGCTCGGTGCTACTTGGGAACACGCTCGGGAGAGACCATGTTTTCGTGTACGGGGCTCTCACCCTCTACGGCGACCCCTTCCAGAGGCCTTCCACTAACACGGTCTTTTCTGACTCCCCGCTCCTCCGGCAGAAGGAACAGAACGGTCCCACGACCCCGACCACACAACGCCTGCCGGCTATCACATGCGATCGGTTTAGCCTCATCCGCTTTCGCTCGCCACTACTCACGGAATCACGGTTGTTTTCTCTTCCTGTGGGTACTGAGATGTTTCACTTCCCCACGTTCCCTCCACACGCCCTATGTGTTCAGGCGCGGGTCACACCACATGACTGGTGCGGGGTTCCCCCATTCGGACATCCTCGGATCAACGCTCGGTTGGCAGCTCCCCGAGGCTTATCGCAGCCTCCTACGTCCTTCATCGGCTCCTGGTGCCCAGGCATCCACCGTGTGCCCTTAACAACTTGGCCACACAAAACCCACCCCGACCACCCCGCGAGGGGAGGATCCGGGGCGGGACACCTACAAGAAACTCTCTTCCAGAGAAAAGAAGATGCTCGCGTCCACTGTGCAGTTCTCAACGTACGACCGGTCGCCCTCCACCCGACCCCGCCGAACCCATCCCCCGCGCACGGACGATGGTGGTACAGGAAGCAGGAGGACCCCGCCGAGACAACCGACCACCCCCACCACCATGAGCGGCGGAGGGCCCGTTCCCTCAGGACCCAACAGCGTGCCTACGACCCGACCCCCCCGGCCACCCCGTTCCCCGCGCCACACGTGACGCCGTACTAGGAGCAGCCGCGGCTGCCGGCCGAACTGGTCAGCGTTCCACCCTCGAGCACCACCCCGAACACCCGCCGACACCCCCAGACTGGGGCGCCGATCACGGTCCGGGCGCGGCTCTGCACCACCCACCCCTCACGAGGGGCGCGGCGGCGAGATGCTCCTTAGAAAGGAGGTGATCCAGCCGCACCTTCCGGTACGGCTACCTTGTTACGACTTCGTCCCAATCGCCGATCCCGCCTTCGACGGCTCCCTCCCACGAGGGGTTGGGCCACCGGCTTCGGGCGTTACCGACTTTCGTGACGTGACGGGCGGTGTGTACAAGGCCCGGGAACGTATTCACCGCAGCGTTGCTGATCTGCGATTACTAGCGACTCCAACTTCATGGGGTCGAGTTGCAGACCCCAATCCGAACTGAGACCGGCTTTTTGGGATTCGCTCCACCTCACGGTATCGCAGCCCTTTGTACCGGCCATTGTAGCATGTTTGCAGCCCTAGACATAAGGGGCATGATGATTTGACGTCATCCCCACCTTCCTCCGAGTTGACCCCGGCAGTCTCCCATGAGTCCCCACCATCACGTGCTGGCAACATGGAACGAGGGTTGCGCTCGTTGCGGGACTTAACCCAACATCTCACGACACGAGCTGACGACAACCATGCACCACCTGTGCACGGCCCTTACGGACCCCCCATCTCTGGAGGATTTCCGTGCATGTCAAGCCTAGGTAAGGTTCTTCGCGTTGCATCGAATTAAGCAACATGCTCCGCCGCTTGTGCGGGCCCCCGTCAATTCCTTTGAGTTTTAGCCTTGCGGCCGTACTCCCCAGGCGGGGCGCTTAATGCGTTAGCTGCGGCACGGAGACCGTGGAATGGCCCCCACACCTAGCGCCCAACGTTTACGGCGTGGACTACCAGGGTATCTAATCCTGTTCGCTCCCCACGCTTTCGCTCCTCAGCGTCAGTTGTTGCCCAGAGACCCGCCTTCGCCACCGGTGTTCCTCCTGATATCTGCGCATTTCACCGCTACACCAGGAATTCCAGTCTCCCCTGCAACACTCAAGTCTGCCCGTATCGACTGCAGGCCTGAGGTTGAGCCTCAGGTTTTCACAGCCGACGCGACAAACCGCCTACGAGCTCTTTACGCCCAATAATTCCGGACAACGCTTGCACCCTACGTATTACCGCGGCTGCTGGCACGTAGTTGGCCGGTGCTTCTTCTGCTCCTACCGTCACTTGCGCTTCGTCGGAGCTGAAAGAGGTTTACAACCCGAAGGCCGTCATCCCCCACGCGGCGTCGCTGCGTCAGGCTTTCGCCCATTGCGCAATATTCCCCACTGCTGCCTCCCGTAGGAGTCTGGGCCGTGTCTCAGTCCCAGTGTGGCCGGTCACCCTCTCAGGCCGGCTACCCGTCGTCGCCTTGGTAGGCCACTACCCCACCAACAAGCTGATAGGCCGCGGGCCCATCCCCAGCCGATAAATCTTTCCACCACCGGCCATGCGGCCAGCCGTGAATATCCGGTATTAGCCCCAATTTCTTGGAGTTATCCCAGAGCCGGGGGCAGGTTGCCCACGTGTTACTCACCCGTTCGCCACTGATCCCCCACCAAAGCGGGTTCACCGTTCGACTTGCATGTGTTAAGCACGCCGCCAGCGTTCGTCCTGAGCCAGGATCAAACTCTCCGTAGATGAATTCGATACCGGGCAGAGAACCAAGAGCTAGCACTCTTGATGTCCATCAACCCAAAGAAACCCACAAAAGGGGTTGTTACTTGGCACTGACTTTCGGCACGCTGTTGAGTTCTCAAGGAGCGGACGCGC
>NZ_JALPKP010000101.1:0-4991 GCF_051383635.1 Geodermatophilus sp. CPCC 205506
CCAGCGTGGCCCGCTTCACCTACTGATCCGCCCGGGAGGGGCCACGTCGGCCCCTCCCGGCCCTCGACCACGCCATCCCGACCCGAACCGAGGACCCCCGCCCATGAGCACCCCGGGGCACATCACGCCCCAGCCCCACTGGTACCGGGACCGCAGCGTCCGGACCCGCATCGCGGCCCTCACCGCCGTCCTCCTCCTCGGTCTCCTGGCCTCCACCGTGACCGGCCTGGTCAACGGGCAGCGGACCGACCGGCTGAACGCCCGCGTGGACGACGCGGTGGCCCTGCAGCAGCAGCTCGAGGCCGCCCGCTACGACCTGCTGTGGGCGGCCAACTGGCAGAACATCACCGCCTGGAAGGCCCGCGTCGACGGCGGCGCCGCGGCGGCCGCGCCGGACGGCGACAACGTCGCCGCCTACCGGGACGGCGCGACGGGCTTCGAGCAGCTGTTCGCCATCGACCGCTCGCTGCTGGACGACGCCGGCCGCGACAGCCTCGACACCATCGAGGCCAACTGGGCGGCGATGAGCGACTACAACGACCAGATCTTCGCCCTGTGGCAGCAGGGGCGCCTCGACGAGGGTGACGCCCTGTCCACCGGCGACAAGTGGGACGTGTTCTACGTGCTCGACCAGGCGATGAGCGATCTGGCCGCCTCCGTCGACGGCGTCGTGGCCGGCGCCCGCGCCGAGGCCGAGGACGCCGCCGCGCAGACCTCGCTCGTCGCCGGGTCCACCGCGGTCGTCGTCACCCTCCTCGGCCTGCTCCTGGCGTGGGTGGTCTCGGGCCAGATCACCCGCGGCGTGCGCGAGGTGCGCGACGGTCTCGTGCGGCTGGCCGACGGCGACCTGGCCGTGCGGCTGCCGGTCCGCGGGCGGGACGAGACCGGCCAGATGGCCGCCGCGCTCAACCAGGCCGCCGGTCAGATGTCGACCACGGTCACGGACATCGCCGCGGCCGCCGACGCCGTGGCGTCCTCGGCCGAGGAGCTGTCCGCCTCGTCGGCGCAGATCTCGGGGTCGGCGGAGGAGACCTCCGCGCAGTCCGGCATCGTCGCGGGCGCGGCCGAGGAGGTCTCGCAGAGCGTGGCCACCGTCGCGGCGGGCGCGGAGCAAATGGGCGCGTCGATCCGGGAGATCGCCGCCAACGCGGCCGAGGCCTCGGAGGTGGCGGCGCGGGCGGTGTCGGCGGCGGAGACGACGACGGCCACGGTGGCCAAGCTGGGGGAGTCCTCGGCCGAGATCGGCAACGTGGTGAAGGTGATCACCTCGATCGCCGAGCAGACCAACCTGCTGGCGCTCAACGCCACCATCGAGGCCGCCCGCGCCGGCGAGGCCGGCAAGGGCTTCGCGGTGGTCGCCAACGAGGTCAAGGAGTTGGCGCAGGAGACCGCCAAGGCGACCGAGGACATCGCCCGGCGGGTGCAGGCCATCCAGGGCGACACCACGGCGGCGGTGACCGCGATCGGGGAGATCTCCTCGATCGTGGCGCAGATCAGCGACCGGCAGACCACCATCGCCTCGGCGGTGGAGGAGCAGACCGCCACCACGAGCGAGATGTCGCGGTCGGTGGCCGAGGCGGCCGGCGGGACGACGGAGATCGCGACGAACATCTCCGGGGTCTCCGCCGCCGCGGGCGCGACCACGCGGGCGCTGACCCGCACCCGGAGCACGGTGGAGGAGCTGACCCGCATGGCCACCGATCTGCGCACCTCGGTGACCCGCTTCAGGTACTGACCGCTCCGACGGCGACCGACCCCGGTCGCGCGGCCCCGCGGGGGGCTGCGCGACCGGGGTCGTCGCATTTCCGCCGGCCTCCGGGAATGGTCACCGCACCGCGGTGTCGACAATTCTACCCGGCTTCTCCGCAACATTGCAAAATGGTCGCGACACAGATCGCGTGCGCGTTCGGGTCGTGGAGCCCATCTACGTTCTCGTGTGTAGCGACCGTGCGCCGAGCCGGCCGATTGCTCGACCCATTCCCAGCGCGCCAGCAGGAGTCCCCGCCATGCCCCTCACCACCACCTCCCGCCGACGTGGCGGTTGGTTCGCCGACCGCCCGATCGGCGTGAAGATCGGTGCCGTCGTCGCCCTCCTGGCGGTCGTCGTCCTGGCCACCAACGTGCTCGCGGTCTCCCGCATCGGCGACATGCGGGAGAGCCAGGAGCGCATCTACACCGAGAACCTCGAGCCGCTCAACGCGCTGTCCGCCGTCCAGCGGGCCACCGCCGCGCACCGGGCACGGGTGCTCGAGTACGCCGTCTCCGACCCGGCGCGCCGCCTGGAGCTGCTCGGGGAGATGGACGAGAAGCAGGCCGACGTCGACGCCGCCCTGGCCGAGTACGAGGCCTTCGTGATCGACCGCGCCGCGATGGACGCCTACCTCGAGGCGCGCGCCGAGTTCCTGGAGTCCAACGCCACCCAGCTGTTCCCCGCAGCCGACCGCGGCGACCTGGCCGGCTACGCCGCGCTCTACCGCGAGGTGTCCAGCCCGCTCCTCACCGAGATCGCCGACGCCCTCGAGCAGGAGGGCGTGGCACAGTCCGCCGAGGCCGCCGCCCGCAATGCCGAGACCGAGCGGGAGGCGGGCGCCGCGATCACCACGCTGCTGGTGACCGCGCTGCTCAGCGTCCTGCTGGCCGCCGCCGCGACGGTCGTCGTCGTGCGCCGGCTGGTGGGCACGGTGCGCTCGGTCCAGCGCACCGCCGAGGCCATGGCCCGTGGGGATCTGACGGTCGTCACCGACGTCGAGTCCGACGACGAGCTGGGCCGGATGGCCGCCGCGCTCGACGCCGCCCAGGCCGGGCTGCGCGACGTGCTCGCCTCGGTGGTCGCCTCCGCCGACGCGGTCGCCGCGTCCTCGGAGGAGCTGTCGGCGTCGTCGGCGCAGATCGCGGCCTCCGCGGGGGAGACCTCGGCGCAGTCGGGCGTGGTGGCCTCCGCGGCGGAGGAGGTCTCGCGGAACGTGCAGACCGTGGCCGCCGGCGCCGAGGAGATGGGTGCGTCGATCCGGGAGATCGCCAGCAACGCGGCCGAGGCCAGCCAGGTGGCCGCCCGTGCGGTGGACGCCGCGGCGAACACGACGGCGACGGTGGCCAAGCTCGGCGACTCCTCGGCGGAGATCGGCAACGTGGTGAAGGTGATCACCAGCATCGCCGAGCAGACCAACCTGCTCGCGCTGAACGCCACCATCGAGGCGGCCCGGGCCGGGGAGGCCGGCAAGGGCTTCGCGGTGGTGGCCAACGAGGTCAAGGAGCTGGCGCAGGAGACGGCGAAGGCGACCGAGGACATCGCCCGGCGGGTGCAGGCGATCCAGGGCGACACCACCGCGGCGGTGGCGGCCATCGACGAGATCAGCACGATCGTCGCGCAGATCTCCGACCGGCAGACCACCATCGCCTCGGCGGTGGAGGAGCAGACCGCGACCACCAGCGAGATGTCGCGCTCGGTCGCGGAGGCCGCCGGCGGCACGGGGGAGATCGCGGTGAACATCACCGGGGTGTCCTCTGCCGCCGACTCCACGACGCAGGCCCTGACGCAGACGCGCAGCGCCGTCGACGAGCTGTCCCGGATGGCCGCCGACCTGCGCACCAGCGTCGCCCGCTTCACCTACTGAGCGCTGCCCACGGGAGAGGGCGCCCGGCCATTCCCCGGGCGCCCTCATCCATTGTGCGCCCCCGGGCGGGGAATGCGTCACCATGTCGACTCGGCGGTGCGCCCAGAACGGTCACCAGCATTTCTCCGAGGTGCGGCGCGACACGCCCGTGAACTGTGTGTCCAACCTTTCCACGCCCTCTAGCGTCTGACGCATCGTCCTGTGGAGAGCCGCATCCGGCACTGTCCGAGGTTCTCCCCCCGTTCCCGTAGGAAGTGAATTTCCGTCATGGACACCAGCACACCCGCCCGCCGTTCCCGCATCGGTGTCCGCGGCTCGATCCTGGCCGTCGGCGCCGCCGGCATGGCCGCCGCCATCGCCGTCGGCGGCTCCGGGCTGGCCGGCCTCGGGGGCGCCGGGTCCACGCGGCAGGAGGTCGCCGCGCTGAACGACGCCCTGGGTCACTCCCAGGCGATGGAGTTCTTCAACGCCGATGTCAGCGGCTGGCAGACGGCGTACGCCTGGGACGCCAGCCGGGTCGGGGCGCTGCAGGCGGTGGCCCCGGACAGCGCCAACCGGGCCGGCTTCCTCGACGTCAGCGACCGGCTCCGCGACGAGCTGGAGGCCATGCCGCGCGAGGTCCTGACGGCCGAGGAGGCCACCGTCTACGACGAGATCGCGACGAAGTGGGACGACTTCTTCGCCGTGGACGACCAGGTGGTCGCCCTCTACGCGCAGAACACGCCGATGGGCAAGAACGCCGCAGACGAGCTGATCCTGGGTGACGGCTACGCCATCTACTTCGAGATCATCACGCTGACGACCGAGCTCAAGGAGTCGCTGCAGGAGCGGGTCGTCATGGCGACCGACGCCGCCGCGGCGCAGGAGACACGCACCCGCTGGACCATGATCGCCATCGTCGTGGCGGGGGCTCTGCTGGTCCTGGGCGCCGCACTGGCTGTGGCACGCCGCATCGTGCGGCCCCTCGACGCGGTCGTCTCGGTCGCGCGGGCCATGGCCGGTGGGGATCTCACCCGCAGCACCGGGGTGCATCGGGACGATGAGGTGGGTCGAGCGGCCGCCGCCATCGACGCCGCGGTGGCCGACCTGCGCGGGGTGCTGGCGGCGGTGGCCGGGTCGGCGGATGCGGTGGCGGCGTCGTCGGAGGAGCTGAGTGCCTCGTCGGCGCAGATCTCGGCGTCGGCGGAGGAGACCTCGGCGCAGTCCGGGGTGGTGGCCTCCGCGGCGGACGAGGTCAGCCGGAACGTGCAGACCGTGGCGGCCGGGGCGGAGCAGATGGGCGCGAGCATCCGGGAGATCGCGACCAACGCCGCGGAGGCCTCCGACGTGGCGGCGCGGGCGGTGTCGGCGGCGGAGACGACGACGGCGACGGTGGCC
>NZ_JALPKP010000102.1:0-4932 GCF_051383635.1 Geodermatophilus sp. CPCC 205506
CGGGAGCAGCCGGCGCGGCCGGGGCGGCGGGCGGGGCAGCGGCGGCCGCCTGGGCAGCCGCGGCCTGGCGGGCCAGCACCCGCGCCGTCCCCTGCTGTGCGGCGGCCAGGGCCTTCGCCTCCGCCTCGGCCTGCTTGGCCCGGGCCTCGGCCTCCTGCTGCTCCTTGGTCTTGACCTCCAGGTTGAACAGGAAGCCGACCGACTCCTCCTTGATGCCGTCGAGCATCTGCCTGAACATGTCGTAGCCCTCGCGCTGGTACTCCACGACCGGGTCGCGGTTGGCCATCGCGCGCAGGTGGATGCCGGCCCGCAGGTAGTCCATCTCGTAGAGGTGCTCGCGCCACTTGCGGTCCAGCACCGACAGCAGCACCCGCCGCTCGAGCTCCCGCATGACCTCCGAGCCCAGCGCGGCCTCGCGCTCCTCGTAGGCGCGGTGGACGTCGTCCAGCAGCGCCTCCTTGAGGACGTCGGCTGACAGCGCGGCCTGCTCCCCGTCGGCCTTGTCCGCCAGCAGCTCGTCGATGGTCAGGCCGACCGGGTAGAGCGCCTTGAGGCCGGTCCACAGCTGCTCGAGGTCCCAGTCCTCGGCGTAGCCGGTCTCGGTCGCGCCGTCGACGTAGGCGCCGATGACGTCGTCGACCATCGCCCGCACCTGCTCGTGCAGGTCCTCACCGTCGAGCACCTTGCGCCGCTCGTCGTAGATGACGGTGCGCTGGCGGTTGAGCACCTCGTCGTACTTCAGGACGTCCTTGCGGACCTCGAAGTTCTGCTGCTCGACCTGCGTCTGCGCCGAGCGGATGGCGCGGGTGACCATCTTCGACTCGATCGGCTGGTCGTCGGGCACCCGCAGCGTGGTCATCATCGACTCGAGCATCGGGCCGTTGAACCGGCGCATCAGGTCGTCGCCCAGCGACAGGTAGAACCGCGACTCGCCGGGGTCGCCCTGCCGGCCGGAGCGGCCGCGCAGCTGGTTGTCGATCCGGCGGCTCTCGTGCCGCTCGGTGCCCAGCACGTACAGCCCGCCGGCCTCGGTGACCTGCTCGTGCTCGGCCTTCACCTGCTCCTTGGCCTTGGCCAGCGCGTCGTCCCAGGCGGCCTCGTACTCCTCCGGGGTCTCCGACGGCGACAGGCCGCGGGCCCGCAGCTCCTCGTCGGCGATGAACTCGGGGTTCCCGCCGAGCTGGATGTCGGTACCGCGGCCGGCCATGTTGGTCGCCACGGTGACCGCACCGAGCCGCCCGGCCTGGGCCACGATGTGCGCCTCACGCGCGTGGTTCTTCGCGTTGAGCACCTCGTGCGGGATGCCGCGGCGCAGCAGCAGCTTGGCCAGGACCTCGGACTTCTCGACGCTCGCGGTGCCGACCAGCACCGGCTGGCCGTTCTCGTTCCGCTCGGCGATGTCCTCGATGACCGCGTCGAACTTCGCCTGCTCGGTCTTGTAGATGACGTCAGAGCGGTCCTCGCGGATCATCGGCCGGTTCGTCGGGATGGGGACGACGCCCAGCTTGTAGGTCTGGGAGAGCTCGGCCGCCTCGGTCTGGGCGGTGCCAGTCATCCCGGAGAGCTTCTCGTAGAGCCGGAAGTAGTTCTGCAGCGTGATCGTGGCGAGGGTCTGGTTCTCGTCCTTGATCTGCACCTTCTCCTTGGCCTCGATGGCCTGGTGCATGCCCTCGTTGTAGCGCCGGCCGGCCAGGACGCGGCCGGTGAACTCGTCGACGATCAGCACCTCGCCGTTGGTGACGATGTACTGCTGGTCGCGGTGGTAGAGCTCCTTGGCCTTGAGCGCGTTGTTGAGGTAGCTGATCAGCGGCGAGTTGACCGCCTCGTAGAGGTTCTCGATGCCGAGCTGGTCCTCGACGAACTCCACGCCCTCCTCGGTGATGGCGACCGTGCGCTTGGCCTCCTCCACCTCGTAGTGGACGTCGCGCTCGAGCAGCGGGGCGATCCGCGCGAACTCGCCGTACCACTTGGCGCTCTGCTCGGCCGGGCCGCTGATGATCAGCGGGGTGCGGGCCTCGTCGATGAGGATCGAGTCGACCTCGTCGACGACGGCGTAGTGGTGGCCGCGCTGCACCAGGTCGGCCTTGCTCCAGGCCATGTTGTCGCGCAGGTAGTCGAAGCCGAACTCGTTGTTCGTGCCGTAGGTGATGTCGCAGGCGTACTGCTCGCGACGGTGCGCCGGCCGCTCCCCGGAGAGGATCGTGCCGACGGACAGGCCGAGGAAGCGGTGCACCCGCCCCATCCACTCGGCGTCGCGCTTGGCCAGGTAGTCGTTGACCGTGACGACGTGCACGCCGTTGCCGGTCAGCGCGTTGAGGTAGGCCGGCAGGACGCCGGTGAGCGTCTTGCCCTCACCGGTGCGCATCTCGGCGATGTTGCCCAGGTGCAGCGCGGCCCCGCCCATGATCTGGACCCGGAAGTGCCGCTGGCCGAGGGTGCGGGTGGCGGCCTCACGGACGACGGCGAAGGCCTCGGGCAGGAGGTGGTCGAGGGTCTCCCCCTCCTCCAGGCGCTGCTTGAACTCGTCGGTCTTGGCCCGCAGCTCCGCGTCGGTGAGGTCGACGACGTCGTCCGCCAGCGACTCGACCGCATCGGCGATCTTGTTCAGTCGTCGGAGGAGCTTGCCCTCACCGGCTCGCAGGATCTTCGAGAACACCACGTACCCCAGCGTAGGCGGCGTGCGTGGCGGTGCCTCCCGTTGACCGCCACAATCCCCGGGTGGCGCACGACCTGGACAACCTGGGCCCCGGCCTGCTCACCTTCCTCACCGAACGGCACCTCGCGACGCTCACCACACTCCGGGCCGACGGCAGCCCGCACGTCGTCCCGGTGGGTGTGACCTACGACGCGGCCACCCGCACCGCCCGCGTCATCACCTCCGGGGCGTCGGCCAAGGCCGGCCACGTGCGCGCGGGGCGGTCGCGGGTCGCGGTCTGCCAGGTCGACGGGCGCCGGTGGGTGACCCTCGAGGGGACGGCGGTGGTGCGCGCGGACCGCGACGCGGTCGCCGACGCCGAGCAGCGCTACGCCAGGCGGTACCGCACGCCGCGGGAGAACCCGGCCCGCGTGGTGCTGGAGATCTCGGTGGACCGCGTCCTGGGCAACGCCTGATCATCGCTGCATGCCATCGACTCCTCGGCCCCGGCCGGAGGCTCGCCGCGAGCGTGCGAGCGGTGAGGGGGCCGGCGTCCTCTCGCTGACCGACGTCGACCTGCCGACCGAGGTGGTGCGCACCGACCGCCTGGTGCTGCGTCCGCACCGCCCCGAGGACGTGGACGACGTCCTGCGGGCCTGCCAGGACCCGGAGATCCAGCGCTGGATCACCGCGATACCCCTCCCGTACACCCGCGAGGACGCCCGGGCCTGGGTCACCGACGTCGCGCCGCGGGAGCGGGCCGAGGGCCGTGGGCTGCCGGTCGTCGTCGAGGCCGACGGCGAGCTCGTGGGGTCGGGTGGGGTGCACCTGCGGGACGGGCGGTTCGGCCCCGAGATCGGCTACTGGATCGCGCCGTGGGCCCGTGGCCGCGGGTACGCCGCCGAGGCCGCCGCCGCGCTGGCCGGGTGGGCGCTGGGGCTCGGGGCGCCGCGGGTCCACCTGGTCGCCGACGTGGACAACACCGCCTCGCAGGCGGTCGCGGTGCGGGCCGGCTTCACCCGGGAGGGCGTGGTGCGCTCCTGCCTGGACCGGCGGGACGGCACCCGCGGGGACGCAGTGCTGTTCGGCCGGGTGGCCGGCGACTGAGGAGCGGGCGGGCGGGGCGTCTGGTGCGCCCCGCCCGCCCGGGAGTCAGAGTGGCGCCGCCGCGGGCTGGGCGGGCTGCTGCTCGAGCTTTCCGTTGAGCGGCGCGTCCACGAGCCGGATCAGCCCGTAGTCGTAGGCGTGCCGGCGGTAGACCACGGTCGGCTGACCGGTGTCGGCGCACATGAAGAGGTAGAAGTCGTGGCCGACCAGCTCCATCTCGTGGAGGGCCTGGTCGACGTGCATCGGGGTGGCGGGGTGGTGCTTCTCCCGGACGACCCGTCCGGGCAGGTGCTCGTCGAGGTCGGTGACGTGCGACCCCTCGGCGAGCTGGCGGTCCCGTTCGAAGGACTCGAGGACGTCGGTCTCGGCGCCGCCACCGCCGACCCGGACGCTGGCCGGGGTCCGCCGGCCGTGGTGCACACGGCGACGGTCGGCCGCCTTGCGCAACCGGTGGTCGAGCTTGCCCGTGGCGAGATCCAGGGCGGCGTAGAAGTCCGGGGCGCTGGCCTCCGCCCGGACGACGGGGCCCTTGCCCCGGAGCGTGATCTCCACCCGCTGGCACTGCGCGGACTGGCGCGGGTTCTTCTCGTGGAAGAGCTCCACGTCGACGCGGAGGATCTTCAACTTGCCGTCGAACCGCTCGAGCTGACCGACCTTGTCCTCGACGTGCTGTCGATAGTGCTCGGGGACTTCGACGTTGCGGCCACGGACCACGATCTCCATGAGACCTCCCGGTAGGACGGGCTGTGATCGGCTCCACGCTAGTCGCCGTTGGGTGGTCCCGACAGTCGACCTTGTGGGCCTGTCCGGTCCGTTTCCCGCCGCGCTGCGGGCACCGGCCGCGGCGTCGCCGCGACCACCGCGGCCAGCACCGGCGGGCCGTCCGGTGCTGCGGCTGGAGCCAGCACGGCCGCCGCCTCGGCCAGCGTCGCGCCGCTGGTCACGACGTCGTCGACGACCACCAGCACGGCGTCCGCGGGCAGCGCCGGCGTGCCCGGCCGCAGCGCGAACGTGCCGGCCAGGTTCGCCCGGCGCTGCGCCACCGACAGCCCGGCGGAGTCCCGCGCCCGCCCGGTGCGGCGCAGCAGCCGCGCCTCGGCCGCCGGCACCCCGGCCGCCCGCAGCTCGGCCACCGCCCGGCCGGTCAGCTCCCGGACGTGGTCGCGGGCGCGCGCCCAAGTCGGGGGCCA
>NZ_JALPKP010000103.1:0-4386 GCF_051383635.1 Geodermatophilus sp. CPCC 205506
ATGGCCAACATCGACTCCTGACCGCAGGCGGCCCCGAGGGGCAGAAATGGCCATTTCTGCCCCTCGGGGTGCGCCCCGACCGACCGACAGGGATCCCCCGCATGACCCGCTACGGCGCCCAGTACGGGCCCGACATCACCTACCTCGGCGTCGGCCGCTGCGACCTGGAGGACCCCGCGTCCTTCGCCGGTGCGGACGTCGTCGTCCTCGGCGCCCCGTTCGACGGCGGCACCTCGCACCGTCCCGGCACCCGCTTCGGCCCGCAGGCCATCCGGATGACCGACTACCTGGCCCACGACGGGTCCCGGCCCAGCCTGGCCCTGCGCACCGACGGGCTGCGCGACCTGCGCGTGCTCGACGCCGGCGACGTCGAGATGTACTCCGGGGACATCGAGACCGCGCTGCCCGCGCTGGAGGCCGCGGTGGAGACGGTCACCCGGGCCGGCGCGATCCCGGTGGTCCTCGGCGGCGACCACTCGATCGCCTTCGCCGACGCCAAGGGCGTGGCCAACGTGCTCGGGCACGGCCGGGTGTCGATGATCCACTTCGACGCGCACGCCGACACCGGCGACATCGAGTTCGGCTCGCTGTGGGGACACGGGCAGCCGATGCGCCGGCTGATCGAGTCCGGTGCCCTGCGCGGCGACCGCTTCCTGCAGATCGGCCTGCGCGGCTACTGGCCCCCGCCGGAGACGCTGGACTGGATGGCCGAGCAGCGGATGCGCTCCTACGAGATGACCGAGATCGGGCACCGCGGCCTGGAGGCCTGTCTCACCGAGGCCTTCGGCATCGCCACCGACCAGTGCGAGGGCGTCTTCCTCTCCGTCGACATCGACGTCTGCGACCCCGGGCACGCCCCCGGCACCGGCACCCCCGAGCCCGGCGGGCTGACCGCCCGGCAGCTGCTGGACTCGGTGCGCCGGATCTGCCTCGAGCTCCCGGTCGTGGGCGTGGACGTGGTCGAGGTCAGCCCGCCCTACGACCACGCCGACATCACCGCCGCCCTGGCCAACCGCGTGGTGCTGGAGGCGCTGTCGGCCGTCGCCCGCCGCCGCCGCGACGCCCGCGACGGCACCCGGTGGGACCCGTCCCTCCCCCTGCTCGCCGACCGCCCCGTTCCCCGCCGAGAGGACCCCGCATGATCGCCCACCCGCTCGACCCGCTGACCGCCGAGGAGTTCCGCGCCGCCGCAGGCATCCTGCGCCGGGACCGCGGCGTCGACGAGCGGTGGCGGTTCGCCTCGATCGAGTTGCGGGAGCCGGCCAAGGACGTCGTCCGCGCGTTCCGCCCCGGCGACCCGATCCGGCGCGAGGCGCGGGTGACCTGCTGGAGCCGCGAGGAGGGCACCACCCACAAGGCGCTGGTGTCGCTGACCGACGACACCGTGCTCTCGTGGGAGGCGGTGCCCGGCGAGCAGGCGAACATGACCCTCGACGAGTGGCACGAGGCGCACGAGGTGCTCATCGAGCACCCCGACGTCGTCGCCGCCCTCGCGAAGCGGGGCATCACCGATCTGGACCTGGTGCTCATCGACACCTGGGCCTACGGGCACTCGCTCATCCCGGTCGAGTTCCAGGACCGGCGGGTCGGCTGGACCGACGTCTGGCGCCGGTCGACGCCGAAGGGCAACCCGTACGCCAACCCGGTCAACGGCCTGCACTTCGTCGTGGACCTCAACACCATGGAGTTGCTGCGGATCGAGGACGACGCCCCGCCGGCCGGGGGCACGCCGATGGGCGAGTACCGCCCCGACCTCGTTCCCGGCCTGGTCCAGCGCACCGACGTCAAGGCGCTGGAGATCACCCAGCCGGAGGGGGTCTCCTTCGCCCTCGACGGCAACGAGCTGCGCTGGCAGAACTGGACGATGCGGCTGGGCTTCAACCACCGCGAGGGGCTGGTGATCCACCGGGTGGCCTACGACGGCCGGCCGGTCGCGCACCGGCTGTCCTTCGCCGAGATGGTCGTCCCCTACCGCGACCCCAGCCCCGACCACCACCGGCGCACCGCCTTCGACATCGGCGAGTGGGGCCTGGGCTTCATGACCACCTCGCTCGAGCTGGGCTGCGACTGCCTCGGCGAGATCACCTACGTCGACGCCGTCCTGCACGACACCCGCGGCGAGCCGTACACGATCAAGAACGCCATCTGCCTGCACGAGGAGGACGACGGCGTGCTGTGGAAGCACGTCGACGAGAAGGCCGGCGCCGAGGTCCGCCGGTCGCGGCGGATGGTCGTGTCCTTCCACGCCACCGTGGCCAACTACGAGTACCTGACCTACTGGCGCTTCTACCAGGACGGCACGATCGAGTGCGAGGTGCGCGCCACCGGGATCATGGTCACCAGCGCCTTCGACGGCGCGACCCCGCCCACCGGCACCCTCGTGGACGACCAGACCTACGCGCCCTTCCACCAGCACTTCATCGTCGCCCGCCTGGACATGGAGGTCGACGGACCGGAGAACACCGTCGTGGTCTCCGAGAGCGCCGCGGTGCCGGTCTCCACGGCCGACCCGCACGGCCTCGCGCTGGCGCAGCGCAGCCGCCCGCTGCTCACCGAGTCCGAGGGGCGGCAGGACCTCGACTGGGCCAGCCAGCGCGGCTGGAAGGTGGTCAACCGCAACCACCTCAACCGGCTGGGCACGCCGACCGGCTACAAGCTGGTCGCGTCGGGCTCCTTCCCGGCCCTGGTGGACCGCGACTCGGCGATCATGCGCCGGGCCGAGGTCATCGACCACACGCTGTGGGTCACCGCGTTCGACGAGGAGGAGCGCTGGCCGGCCGGCGAGTTCTGCAACCAGAGCCGGGGCTCGGCGGGCCTGCCGGAGTGGACGAAGGCCGACCGGCCCATCGCCGACGCCGACATCGTGCTGTGGCACGTGTTCGGCATCCACCACATCCCGCGGCCCGAGGACTGGCCGGTCATGCCGGTCGACGTCGTGTCGTTCTCGCTGAAGCCGTGGGGCTTCTTCGACCGCAACCCGACGCTCGACGTGCCGCCCAGCGCGGCCCGCTGCCACTGAGGTGCCCGCGGGCGGTGCCGCCGCCGGTCCGTGCCTGCTGGCGCGGACGGCGGCGGTCGTGGCGGTGGCCTGCGCCGTGCTGCACGCGGGGACGGCGGGCGGCGCTGCCGCACTCGCCATCGGGCTGGCCTGCCTGACCTGCGCGGTGCACCTGTGGCGGCGGCCCGGCCCGGTGGCGTGGGGCACGCACGTCGTCCTGGCGGTGGGGATGGCGGCGCACCCCTTCGTCGCGGCCGCGCTCCCGGCCACCGGTCACGTGCACGGAGGCGGGACCTCGTGGGCGACGGCGGCGTCGCTGCTCGCCGGCGCGGGCCTGCTGCTCGCCGCGTGGCGCTGGTGGCTGGGTCGCGACCTGGTCGTCTAGTCCGTTCCCGGCGGGTGCAGCGCGATCCACAGCTCGGCCCGCGCGCCGGGCTCGTCGAGGTCCTGGCCGAGCAGGCCGCCGGCCCGGTGCACGCGCTTGCGCAGCGTGTGCCGGTGCACCCCGAGCTGCGCCGCGGCCGGCTCCCACTGCCCGTGGTGGGCCAGCCACACCCGCACCGAGTGCACGAGGTCGCCACCGGCCCGATCCGCGGCCACCAGGGGGGCCAGGAGCGCGTCGGCGAAGGCGCGGGTCGCCGTCGGGTCGAGCAGGGCGGTGAGCCCGGGGGCCGCCAGGTCGGCGAACGCGACGATCCCGGCGCCGCGGCCCCGGCCGTGCTCGGCGGCCTGCCGGGCCTGCCGGACGCCGTCGGCCAGCCCCGCCCAGCGGACCGGCCCGGACGATCCGATCGCCGCGCCCGGCACCCGCGTGGTCAGCACACCCAGCCGCTCCGGCAGCGGGCCGGCCGCCGGGGTCAGCAGCACCAGGGCGTCGTCGAGCTCCGCGGAGAACAGCGGGGCGTGCTCGTGCGCGGCCGCGTCGGCGGCGACGTCGACCGCCGCGGAGCGCTGCTCCCCGGTGCCCAGCAGGACCAGGACGTGCAGCGGCTCGGCGGGCAGCTGCTGCCCCAGCTCGACGACGACCGTGGCCACCGTCCTCTCCTCGCCCGCCAGCAGGAGACGCAGCAGCGCCGCGCGGAGGGCCGCCATGGCGCTGTCCAGCCCCCGGGACTGCTCCATCCGCAGCGTGAGCAGCAGCGCGGCCGCGTTCACGACGTGCCGGTCGGCCGGCGGGAGCGGCCCCGGGCGGCCGACCGCCAGGAAGCCCCGGGTGCGCGCACCGCTGCCCAGCGACTGGACCAGCACCGTCTCCTCCGGTGCGCTCAGCGCGGCGCTCGCCGGGGCGCGCATCCCGCGCAGCCGGTCCAGCTCGGCCTGCAGGCCCGGCGCGCGCCGGGCGGCCGCCGCCGGCGCCGCCTCCAGCGGGGCGCCGACGGCGTCCAGCA
>NZ_JALPKP010000104.1:0-3851 GCF_051383635.1 Geodermatophilus sp. CPCC 205506
TGTAGAAGGCGGTCGCGCGCTCGACGCTCTCGACCGGGCAGGTGATGAAGAGGCTCATGCGGTTACACTTGCAAAATGCAAGTGCGACGTCAAGCCCCGACCTCGCGCTCGAGTTGGGTCGTGTTCATAAGGGCTATCAGGCTCGTCACCCCGGCAGGTGCGCCCGGAGCCAGCCGATGACGTCGGCGGTGACCTCGTCGCGGACGGTCTCGTTGACCAGCTCGTGCCGGGCGTCGGGGTAGAGAGTGGCCGTCACATCGGTGAGGCCGGCCGAGCGGTAGCGGTCGGCCAGTGCCATGACGTTGCTCCCGCCCGGGCCGCCCACCGGGTCCCGATCGCCAGAGATCAACAAGAGCGGCAGGTCCGGCCGGATCTGCGACGGCTCGGCGGTGCGCTCGGCCTGCCCCAGGACGCCGCCGATGATCGCGTCCTCGGTGGGGAACCCGCACAGCGGGTCGGCCACGTACGCGTCGACCTCCGCGGGGTCCCGGCTGAGCCATTCGAAGCCGGTGCGCGGCTCGAAGCCGGCGTTGAACGCGGCCAGCCCCGACTGGTCGGCGGGCAGGCCGGCAAGGACGCCGCCGAGGCCGTCGAGGGTCGTCGAGCCGCTGAGCACCACGCCTCCGTAGCGGACCGGCTCGGCCAGCAACGCGATCTGCATGCCCATCGAGCCGAGCGAGTGCGCGAAGGCGAACAGCGGCACGTCCGGATGCTGCGAGGCCAGCAGGCGCGCGTGCGCGCCGATGTCGGCCACGAAGCCCTCGACCCCGACCGCGCCGAAGCTGCCCAGCGGGACATCCTCGGACACCGACGCTCCATGGCCACGATTGTCGGCGGCCGACACCACGAAGCCGGCCGCGTTCAAGGCCCGGGCGAACCGGTCGTAGCGGCGCCCGTGCTCGGCCAACCCGTGCACCAGCTGGACGATCGCGACGGGCCCGCCCGTGACGTCGTCCCATTCGTACGTGGCGATAGCAAGCCCGTCGGCCGGGGACGGGAAGCTGGCGGTGGTCGGCATGCAGGCATCATCCGAGGGGTGGGCGCTGCTCGCATCCGTCGTGTCACAGATCCTCCGCTCGCGAGAGCGCCGGAGACCACGGCGTCGCCCGCCTCGTCGGCGGTCTCGCGAGCCACACGTCGACCACTGCGACGGCTGGCTCGTCTCGGCCTACGAGGAGGACTGGGACCTCCGCCTGCCGAAGTAACCGGGGCGTCCTTGAACGGCCCACTCTGGGACACCTGGTTCGGTGGCCCCGGGAGCTCCTCCGCCGTACCGAGCGGCTGGGCGCTCGATGCTGTGAGAACCGGCGTGCACGTGGTCCACGGCCTTCACATCAGGCCGTGAGCCTCCCGACCTCAGCGAGCCACCTACCGCGCGCTGTACGCCGTGCGGCGTCACCTACCGGGAGCGGTTCGAGCGCGGTGCCGGCTTTCGCGTCGCTGGCGCTTGCGCCATGACGAGTGCGAGCGTCGGAGAACGGATGAGGGTCCCATGGCGGTGGCGGGCGACTAGCTTCCGGACGCATCGACCGCTGGGGGCGTGCGCCCAGTACCTGTTGGGGGTTGAGCCGCCCCTCGAGTCGGTCGGCAGGGGGTGAGGCCGGTGCGGGTTGTGATCGTCGGTGGAGGAGCCGCAGGACTGTTCGCCTCGGTCCTGCTGGCCCGCGACGGGCACGAGGTGGTCGTCCTCGATCGTGACCGGCTGGACCTCGCGGCTGACGTAGAGAGTTCGGCCGCGAGCGCCTTCCGGGCCTCCGCACCGCAGTTGGTGCAACCGCACGTCGTCCTGGCGCTGTGCCGGGAGCTGCTTCTGCAGCGGCTGCCCGATGTCCACGCCGGCCTGCTCGAGGCCGGCGTCGCCGAGGCCGTGCTGGCGACCCAGCAGCCGCCGTCGCTCACTGATCGTGCCGAGCGCCCGGGTGACGAGCGGCTGACGATGCTGATGACGCGCCGCTCGACCTTTGACTGGGTGCTCCGGCGTGCGGCCGAGGACCAATCGGGCGTGGTCGTCTCGGCCGGTGTGCGGGTCACCGGCCTGCTCGCTGAGCCGGGTGACCCACCGCGCATCGTGGGAGTCCGGACCGATCACGGCGAGGTCCGCGCCGATCTGGTCGTCGACGCCTCCGGGCGGCGGTCACCGGTCGATGACTGGCTGACCGCGGTGGGGGCTTCGCCGTCCGTGATGGCCTCGGCGGAGTGCGGAGTGGCGTACTTCAGCCGGCACTACCGGTTGCGCCCGGGAGCGGGTCTGCCCGGGCTGCCGACCACCCGGGTCGTCGCGGGCCTCGACGAGTTCACCGTCGGCATCTGGGGCGCGGACAACGCCACGATGGTGGTGGCCCTTGCGCCGCTCGTGGAAGACCGCCGGTTCCGCGGCGTCCAGGAGCCCGAGGTGTTCACCGCGGTGCTGCGGACGATCCCCTACTACGCCGCATGGCTCGACGCGATGGATCCCATCACGCAGATCTTCCCGATGGCCGGTCTACACAACACGCTGCGACGCTTCGTCGTCGACGGACGTCCGGTAGCCCTCGGACTCCTGGCCATCGGGGACACCGTGTGCACCACCAATCCGACCCTCGGTCGGGGCCTCAGCCTCGCCCTGCGCGGGGCTGTCGGCCTCGTGGACACGCTCAGGACGGACGCCGGAGATCCGTACGCCCAGGCGCTGAGGATGGACCACCTGGTCGTGGAACACATCGCGCCGTTCTACGCAGACCAGGCCGTCATCGACGCCACCCGGCTTGCGATGCTGCGCCACCGCATCTCGGGTGCTCCCGCACCTCCACCACCGCCGGCCACCGGACCGGTCACCTACGCCCAGCTGCGCGCGGCCGCACCGTTCGATCCGGTGGCCTTCCGCGCGTTCTGGACGGTCATGGGCATGCTCCGCCGACCCGATGAGGTCTACCGGGATCCCGAAGTCATCGAGCACACGCGGGCGGCCATCCGAGCCCACGGCATGGGGCCGCCGTTGGTCCAGCCCACCCGGGAAAAACTGCTCGGAGCCCTGAGCATGTCCGTTGCTGTTTGACGTGCAGAGACATACAGGCTGCCGAGCAGGGGTGTCCCACGGCCCGCCGGCACCTACTCCGTCGTAGCCGCAACCGAGGCCTGCCAACAACCACAGCCGACGGGGGCCGACACATCCAGCCAACTCCTCGACCCACCGAGCAGCCGGCATCGGAGCCGGGTCAGCTGAGCAAGAGGCCGCCACAACCTGAGGAGCGACGCGCGCCCTGGAGCAGATACCCGCCAGCGGCTCGCGCTGCCTCGACCACCGCTCGGCTGCATGTCCGTGACTCTTAAGCCGCCTTCAGAGACACCCTGTCTCGCTGCACGCTCATCTCGAAGACCCGCTCCTCGGCCCGACGACCGACTACACGGCGTCACAGGAAGCCGCCCTGCTTGTACTGGAGACCCACAAGATCAAGAGGGACACAGACCCGTGAATAACGGTGCTGCAGGCGCGCGTCAGCGCGGGCGGGCGAAGCCCGTCCTCCAGTTCTTCTGCAGTCGGTCAGGCGGCCGGATCGAGGATCACGGTGTGGCCGAGGCGTTCGAGTTGGGCGACCAGCCGGCGGGTGTGTGCCTCGTCGTTGCGGCGGGCCAGCCAGTCGGCGCCGAGGTCGGTGTAGGGCTCGTCGCGGGAGAGGATGTAGTAGACGGAGACGAGGATGGAGTGGGCGACCGCGACGGCCGCCCGGCCCATGCCGCGCCGGCTGGTGAGCCGGGCGAACTGGGCCGAGAGGTAGTTCTTGCCCTTCATCCGGCCGACCGAGCCGGCGGCCTCGACCAGCATCGCGGTCAGCCACTTGTTGCCGTGCTGCTGCTCGGGCTGATGCCGCTTG
>NZ_JALPKP010000105.1:0-3406 GCF_051383635.1 Geodermatophilus sp. CPCC 205506
GTCGCCCCCGGCCGGCGGGGCGGCGGCGGCCGAGGCGGAGGCCGACGCCGACGGCGACGGCGACGGCGACGGCGCCGCGGCCCGGAGCGCGTCGAGCTGCTCACCCGCCTGCTGGGCCAGCGGGGTGACCGCGCCGCCCAGGGCGCCGTCCGCGGTCACCGCCGTCGCGTAGGCGTCGACCAGCGCCTGCTGGACCGACACCTGACCGGCGAGCTGGTCGACCTGCGCGGCGCTCACCGGGGGTGTCTCGGGGGAGTCGGAGGTGCAGCCCGCGGTCGCCAGTGCCAGCCCTGCCGAGGCGGCCAGCAGGGCCCGCCGCGAGAAGGCCCGGGAGGCGGGCGGGGGGGAGGGGAGCATCGCCGTCCATCCTCTCAGCCCGGGCCCCGCGGGGCCGGGAGCACACGGCGGGCGGGTCCTCCCCGGCGCCGGGTCTCGGGCCCGCCCCGCGGGCGGTAGCCTGGCCCTCCGGCCGGTGGTGGGCCGACGGCGCGTCGCCGTCGCCCCACGGGGCCCGGGGACGGCTGGTCGCCCGCCCCGCCGCGCACGCGCCGACCGAGCCAGGAGAGGGAGGGAACCCGTGTCCGCCGCTTCCCGCACCGACCCGGTCGCCACCCGGTTGGCCGGCCGGATCGCGCCGGTCGTCGACGCCGCCGGGTACGACCTCGAGGAGCTGGTCGTCACCCCGGCCGGCCGCCGCAGCGTCGTGCGGGTGGTGGTGGACCGCGACACCGGCGTCACCCTCGACGACATCGCCGAGGTGAGCCGGGCGGTCTCCGCGGCGCTGGACGAGAACGACGGCGACCTCGGCCGGGCCCCGTACGTGCTGGAGGTCACCAGCCCCGGGGTCGACCGGCCGCTCACCGAGCCGCGGCACTGGCGGCGCAACACCGGCCGGCTGGTCGCCGTCCCGGTGGGCCCCGCCGGGGACGTCGAGCAGGTGACCGCGCGGGTGCTCGAGGTCGACGACGGCGGGGTCACGCTCGCGGTCGAGGCCGCGGGCAAGCCCGGGGCCAAGAAGCGGCCACCCACCCGGCGGCGCGTGCCGTGGCAGGAGCTCGGCACCGGACGGGTACAGGTGGAGTTCGGCCGGCCCGAGCCGGCCGAACCGGCAGGCGCGCAGCCGGATCCCGCGGACGACGACGACGACGGAGAAGGACAGTGAACATCGACGTGACCGCCCTCAAGGCGGTCGAGCGGGAGAAGGGCATCCCGGCCGACACGGTCATCGAGGCGATCGAGTCGGCCCTGGTGACCGCCTACCGGCACGCCGACGGCGCCGCCAAGCACGTGCGGGTGCACGTCGACCGCAAGAGCGGTGAGGTCGCCGTGCTGGCCCAGGAGCTCGGGCCGGACGGCGACGTCGTCCGCGAGTGGGACGACACCCCCTCCGACTTCGGCCGGATCGCGGCCAGCACCGCCAAGCAGGTCATCGTCCAGCGGCTGCGCGACGCCGAGCACGAGCAGACCTTCGGCGAGTACGCCGGCAAGGAGGGCGACATCGTCAGCGGCATCGTGCAGGCGCACGACCGCCGCAACGTGCAGGGCACCGTGCTCATCGACATCGGCAAGGTCGAGGCCGTGCTGCCGCACACCGAGCAGGTGCCCGGCGAGAGCTACCCGCACGGCAGCCGGCTGAAGGCCTACGTGGTCTCGGTCACGCGCACGTTCCGCGGGCCGCAGGTCACCGTCTCGCGGACCCACCCGAACCTGGTCCGCAAGCTCTTCGCCCTCGAGGTCCCCGAGATCGCCGACGGCAGCGTCGAGATCGTCGCGGTCGCCCGCGAGGCCGGCCACCGGTCGAAGATCGCCGTCCGGACCAAGGTGCCGGGGCTCAATGCGAAGGGCTCCTGCATCGGTCCCATGGGGCAGCGGGTGCGCAACGTCATGAGCGAGCTGCACGGCGAGAAGATCGACATCGTCGACTGGTCCGACGACCCCGCGACCTTCGTCGCCTCGGCGCTCAGCCCGGCCCGGGTGAGCAGCGCGCGGGTGGTCGACCCCCAGGCCAAGGCCGTGCGGGTCGTCGTCCCCGACTACCAGCTGTCGCTGGCCATCGGCAAGGAGGGGCAGAACGCGCGGCTGGCCGCCCGGCTCACCGGGTGCCGCATCGACATCCGCAGCGACGCCCAGCCCGACGACGCGACGCCGTCCCCCGGGGTGGGGCGGGCGCCCCTGCGGTCCGGTGCGCCGCCGGTCCGCGCCGGGGGACCGGGCGGGCGCCCGGGGGCCCAGGGTGGAGGATCACGTCCGGGCTCCAGACGCGCGGAACATCCGGGCCCCGCCGCGCGCTAGAGTGCAGGGTGGCCGAAACGTCGATCCCGGTGCGCACCTGTGTGGGCTGCCGGAAGCGCGCTCCGGTCACCGATCTGCTGCGTGTCGTCGTCCGGAGCGGGGCCCTCGTCCCCGATCCGCGGCGGACTCTCCCCGGCCGGGGGGCGTCCCTGCACCCCACACCGGAGTGCCTGCGCGCAGCGGAGCGACGCCGGGCCTTCGTCCGGGCGCTGCGCAGCAGCACCCCGGTCGAGGCCGGTCCGCTCCGGGTCCACGTCCTCGGTACGCCGTCCGCGGCGGCTCCGGGCGCGGAGGCGGGGTCGGGCGACAACGAACGAACGACAGACCGCAGCAACACAGACGGATCGGCATCGGGTCGGTCCGCAGTCGAGGGCAGGACGTCGTCGGATGAGCAAGCCGTGAAGTCCCCACGATGACCATGCAGGACTAAGCACGAGGTCGAGCGGGCCAGCCGCCGGCCTCACCAAGAGGAGATCCGTGCCAGGCAAAGCCCGCGTACACGAACTCGCCAAGGAGTTCGGTGTCGACAGCAAGACAGTGCTCGCCAAGCTCAAGGAGCAGGGCGAGTTCGTGAAGTCCGCGTCCTCGACCGTCGAGGCCCCCGTGGCCCGCCGGCTCCGGGAGGCCCTCGGCGCCGCCAACGGCGGCACCACGGCGGCTCCGGCCGCCCGTCCCAGCGCACCCGCCGCCCCGGCCCCCGCTCCGGCGGCGCCGGCTCCGGTCGCGCAGACCCCCGCCGGGGCTCCGCAGGCCCCGGCTCCTGCCCAGCAGGCGTCGGCGACCCGTGCCCCTGGCGGTCCCACCCCAGGGCCGCGTCCGGCGGTCGCCCGTCCCGGTGCTCCGACGCCCGGCCCGCGGCCGGCCGCGCCGGCTCCCGCCGCTCCGGTTGCTCCTGCCGCTCCGGCGGCTCCCGCTGCTCCGGTTGCTCCGGCGGCTCCCGTCGCGCCGGCGGCCAGTGCCGGTCCCGCGGCCGGTGCGCCGACGCAGCAGCCGCCCGCGGCACCCAGCGGTCCGCGGCCCGGTCCGGCCGCGCCCCGTCCGGCTGCGGCGGGTGGGTTGGCGCCCGGTGGCCAGCGCCCCGGTGCCGGTGGCCCGCGGCAAGTCGGATCGTAGC
>NZ_JALPKP010000106.1:0-3003 GCF_051383635.1 Geodermatophilus sp. CPCC 205506
CGACTTCGAGGCCTCCGCCGGCCGCACCGTCGCCCGGGTGGCGGCGCTGCGGCCCGGGGACGCCGCCCGGGAACGCGTCCCCGCGGCGCGCGAGCGGCGGACGCCGGACGGCCGTCCCCGCGTCGGCGAGGCACGGCGGCAACCACCGCCCCGCGCCCGCTCCACGGCGCCGGAGTCCCCGCGGCGGCCACGATGAGCGGACAGGGGCGTGAGCAGCGCAGCGAGGAACGAGCGAGCAGCGGAGCGCCCCGCGGGAGCGAACCCGGGAGCACTCCGAGCGGACAGCTGAGCGTGGTGCTCGCCGGAGGCGGCACCGGCGGGCACATCGAGCCGATGCTCGCCCTCGCCGACGCCCTGCGGCGGCGCGGCGTCCCGGGCGGCGGGGTGCGGATCACCTGCCTGGGCACCCCCCGCGGCATGGAGACCCGGATCGTGCCCGCCCGCGGCTACGACCTGCGGCTCATCCCGCCGGTGCCGCTGCCGCGCAAGCCCACCCTCGACCTGCTGCGGGTGCCGGGACGGGTGCGCCGGTCGGTGGGGGAGACCCGCGCCCTGCTGCGCGAGGTGCAGGCCGACGTCGTCGTCGGCTTCGGCGGATACGTGGCGCTGCCGGCCTACCTGGCCGCCCGCCGCGCGCGGGTCCCGGTCGTCGTGCACGAGCAGAACGCGCTGCCGGGGCTGGCCAACCGGATCGGCGCCCGCCTCGCCGCCCGCGTCGCGGTGACCTTTCCCGGCACGCCGCTGCACCGCGGCGAGCACGTCGGCATGCCGCTGCGCACCGCGATCAGCACGCTGGACCGGGCGGCCCGCCGGGAGGAGGCCCGTGCCGCCTTCGGCCTGGACGCCGACCGGCCGACGCTGCTGGTCTTCGGCGGCTCGCAGGGTGCGGCGGCGCTCAACCGGGCCGCGACGGGGGCCGCCGACGCGCTCACCGCGGCCGGTGTCCAGGTGCTGCACGCCCGCGGGCCGAAGAACACCGACGTGGTCGTGCCGGCCCGGCCCCCGGGCAGCGCGCCCTACGTCGTGGTCGACTACCTCGAGCGCATGGACCTCGCGTACGCCGCCGCCGACCTCGCCCTCTGCCGGGCCGGCGCGGTGACGGTGGCCGAGCTGTCCGCGGTGGGACTGCCGGCCGCGTTCGTGCCGCTGCCGATCGGGAACGGGGAGCAGCGGCGCAACGCGCTGCCCGTCGTCGAGGCCGGCGGCGGGCTGATGGTGGACGACGCCGCCCTGTCGCCGTCCTGGATCGAGGAGAACGTGCTGCCCCTGGTGACCGATCCGGCCGCGCTGGCCGGCTACGCCGCGCACGCGGCGGAGGCCGGGGCGCGCGACGCCGACGAGCGGCTGGCCGACATCGTGCTGGAGGTGGCGGCCAGGTGAACGAGCCCGCGAGTTCGCCCAGGGGCGGAGCAGCGCCGCGAACGCGGTCGACGAGCGCCAGCGAGGAGAACGAGTGAGTGCGGCGGCGGTCGCGGCGTGGAACGAGCCGGTGCCCTCGCTCGAGGAGCTGGGCGCGGTCCACTTCGTCGGCATCGGCGGCGCCGGGATGAGCGGGATCGCGCGGATCCTGCTGGCCCGCGGGGTCGTCGTCTCGGGCAGCGACCGGCGGGACACCCCCACCCTGCTCGCGCTGCGGGCCCTGGGCGCGCGGGTCGCGCTGGGGCACGACGGGGCGCACCTCGGCGACGCCGACACCGTCGTCGTCTCCACCGCGATCCGCGAGGACAACCCCGAGCTGGCCGCGGCGCGCGAGCGGGGCCTGCGCGTGCTGCCCCGCGCGGTGGCGCTCGCCGCGGTGATGGCCGGCAAGCGCAGCGTCGCCGTCGCAGGCACCCACGGGAAGACGTCGACGACGTCGATGCTGACCGTCGCCGTCCAGGCCTGTGGCGCCGACCCGTCCTTCGCCATCGGCGGCGACCTCAACGAGTCGGGCAGCAACGCCCACGCCGGCAAGGGTGACGTCTTCGTCGCCGAGGCCGACGAGAGCGACCGCTCGTTCCTGCTGCTGGCGCCGCACGGCGCGATCGTCACCAACGTCGAGGCCGACCACCTGGACAACTACGGCGACCTCGCCGCGGTGGAGGCCGCCTTCGACCGCTTCGTGGGCACCGTGGACCCCGCGGGCTTCGTCGTGCTGTGCGCCGACGACCCGGGGGCGGCCCGGCTGCGCACCGTTCCGACGCCGGCCCGAGTACGCACCTACGGCACCGCCGAGGACGCCGACCTGCGGCTGCTCGACATCGAGGTCGGTCCCGAGACGACCGCCTGGACCGCGGTCCTGGACGGCGAGCTGCTCGGCCGGGTGCAGATCCGGGTGCCCGGCGAGCACATGGCCCGCAACAGCGCCGCCGCCCTGCTGGCCGGGCTGGAGCTCGGGCTGCCCGCGGACCGGCTGGTGGCGGGCCTGGGCCGCTTCGGCGGGGTGCACCGCCGCTTCGAGCTCAAGGGCGTCGTCGGCGGGGTGCGGGTCTACGACGACTACGCCCACCACCCGACCGAGGTCGAGGCCCAGCTGCGGGCCGCCCGGGCGGTGGCGGGGGAGGGCCGGGTGGTCGTGGCCTTCCAGCCGCACCTGTACAGCCGCACCCGCGAGTTCGCCGCCGGGTTCGGCGCCGCGCTGGGCCTGGCCGACGAGGTGGTGGTCATGGACGTCTACGGCGCCCGCGAGGACCCCGTTCCCGGCATCACCGGCGCGATGGTCGCCGACGCGGTCGCCCTGCCGGCCGGCCGCGTGCACTTCGAGCCCTCCTGGTCGGCCGCCGCGCCCGCGCTCGCGGCGCGCGCCCGCCCGGGTGACCTGGTGATCACGATGGGGGCGGGCAACGTCTCGATGGTCGGGGCGGAGGTCCTGGAGGCGCTGCGGGGCGGCCGGCCCGGCGACGGCGCGGCGGACCAGGTCCCGTGAACCGCTCGGGCACGACCACCCGCGACCGCGCGCACGGGCCGGCGACGGCTCCCGAGTCCGCACGCCGCGCCGCGGCGCCCGCGCGCCGGCGCCGGGAC
>NZ_JALPKP010000107.1:0-2953 GCF_051383635.1 Geodermatophilus sp. CPCC 205506
GGACGCCGGCCGGCGGCGGGCGCCGCGCGCGGCCGGTGGTGGACGACGGTGCGGCGGCCCGCGGTCGCCACGGTCGCCGCGGTGGTCCTGGTGGGGGGCGCCGGCGTCGCAGCGGCCAACGACTGGCTGCCGATCTTCCAGACCGAGCGCGTCGACCCCGTCGAGGTGACCTCCACCGATCTCGTCCAGGTGCCCGACCTCTCCGCGTACGGCGACCTGCAGATCACGCAGGAGCCCGACCCGGAGCAGGTGGCCGATGCGGCGGCCGCGCGCGAGCGGACCGGTCTGGCCGTCCCCGAGGTCGCCGAGCTGCCCGAGGGCGTGACGGGGGAACCGGCCTACCAGGCCGCGGGCATCGTGAGTGCCACCTTCACCTTCTCGGCCGACAAGGCGGCCCAGGCCGCGGCCGCCGAGGGCGAGGTCCTGCCCCCGGTTCCCGCCGGGATCGACGGCAGCCGGCTCCGGCTGCAGGCCGGTCCGGGCGTCGCGGCCGTCTGGTCGCAGCCGACGGGCGTGCCCACGCTCGTCGTCGCCCGGGTCGGCGCGCCCCGGGTGGACTCCTCCGGCGTCCCGTTCGAGACGGTGCGCGACTACCTGCTGTCCCTCCCCGGCCTGCCGCCCGGCCTCGCCGACCAGCTGGCGGACCTGTCGGCGGACCGCGGGACGCTGCCCCTGCCGGTGCCGGCCGAGCTGGTGACCACCTCCGAGGCGGACGTGGACGGGGCGGACGCCACGGTGCTGACCTCCCGCAACGGGCTCTTCGCGGGCGTGGTCTGGGTCGAGGACGGGGTGATGACGGGGGTCGCCGGGTCGCTCAGCGCCGACGAGCTCCTGTCGGTCGCCCGTGCGCTCCGCTGACGCCGCTACCGTCCGCGGGATGACGTCCGACACCACTGCGGGATCCCCGGCCCACGGGCTGGCCGGCCTGCCGCCGTCCCCGGCGGTCTGGTGCTCCGGACTGCGCAAGCGGTACGGACGCCGGACCGCCGTCGACGACGTGTCCTTCACGGTCGGCCGCGGCGAGGTGCTGGGCCTGCTCGGCCCCAACGGCGCCGGGAAGACCAGCGTCATCAAGATGCTCCTGGGGCTCGTGCGGCCCGACGCGGGTGAGGTGCTGCTGCTCGGGCGGCGCTCGTCCGATCCGCGGTCCCGCAGCGCCGTCGGGTACCTCCCCGAGCTCTTCCGCTACCAGCCCTGGCTGACCCCGGCGGAGGTGCTGGACCTGCACGTCAGGCTCGCCCGGGTCGACGTCTCCGCCGACCAGCGGCGGGAGTGCCTGGCCCTCGTCGGGCTCGGGGAGCGGTCGGGCGACCGGGTGGGCGGGTTCTCCAAGGGCATGCAGCAGCGGCTCGGCCTCGCCGTCGCCCTGGTCGCCCGTCCCGAGCTCGTCGTCCTCGACGAGCCCACCAGCGCGCTCGACCCGATCGGCCGGGTCGACGTCCGCGACCTCGTGCTCTCGCTGAAGTCCCGCGGCGTCGCCGTCCTCCTCAACTCCCACCTCATCGGCGAGGTGGAGCGGGTGTGCGACCGGGTGGTGATCCTCGACCAGGGCCGCGTGGCGGCGTCGGGCACCCTGGCCGAGCTGCTCGGGCAGCGCGAGGTGCGCCTGCGGCTGGACGGGGTGGACGGGCCGGCCGAGGACCGGCTGCGGGCGGCCGGCTCGATGAGCCGCAGCGGCGACTGGTTCACCGTCCAGCTCACCGCGGACGACGACGGCGTGACCGTGCCCGATCTGGTGCGCGACCTCGTCGGCAGAGGCGTCCGCGTGCACGCCGTCGAGCCGGTCCGGATCAGCCTCGAGGACCGGCTGCTCGGCATCCTGCGTCACGACGAGCCCGAGGCGGCCACCCGATGACCGCGCTGACCATCGCCGGGCTCACGCTGCGCGAGGCCGCCCGACGACGGGTGGTCTGGGCCCTGTTGGCGCTGACCGTGGTGCTGCTCGTGCTGAGCGGCTGGGGTTTCTCCAAGCTGGTCGGCCTCGACACCGAGCTGGGCACCATGACCAGCGGCGAGGCCCGCCTGGTGGCGTCTCTCCTGCTCAACCTGATCATGTTCGGGCTGAGCCTCATCGCCGCGATCGGCACGGCGTTCCTCGCGGGCCCCACGCTGGCCGGCGAGGTGGAGTCGGGGCAGGCGCTGGCGATCCTCGCCCGCCCGGTCCGCCGGTCGGCCGTCCTGCTCGGCAAGTGGCTGGGGCTCGTCGCCTTCGGCTCCGGCTACGTGGTCCTCGCCGGCCTCGCCGAGATCCTCGTCGTCCGTGCGGCGGTCGGCTACTGGCCCCCGTCACCCGCCGCGGGGCTCGCCCTGCTCGCGGGCCAGACCGTCGTGCTGCTGACGCTGGCCCTCCTGCTGTCCAGCGTCGTCTCGCCGATGGCGTCGGGCATCATCGCGGTCGGGCTCTTCGGGGCGACCTGGGTCGCGGGCGTCGTCGGTGGGATCGGCGGGGCACTGGGCAACGAGGGCGTCGAGCGCGTGGGCACCGTGTCCCGGGTCATCCTGCCCACCGACGGCCTGTGGCGCGGTGCCATGAACGCCTTCCAGGACCCGATCGCACTCGTCCAGATGGGCCCCGGCGAGGGCGGTTTCCCCTTCCTCAGCGAGGCGCCGCTGGCGCCCGCGTACCTGGCGTGGGCCGCCCTCTGGATCGCCGCGATCTGGGGCCTGACCGCCCTGTCCTTCCAGCGCCGGGACGTCTGAAGAAGGACCCCCTGCCCCCACTCGCAAGCTCGTGGCGGGACCCTGCAAGGGGGCCGAGGGACTAGCGTCAGGCCTGATGAGCGAGCCGCTTGCCCCCACCGAGTCCGCCGTGCGCCGGGCGGTCGCCCGCGCCGAGCGCGGCGCCACCCTGGATGCGACCGAGGCCGAGACGCTGCTGCACGCCCGTGGCCTGGGCGAGGGCGAGCCGCTGGACCGGCTGCTGGCCGCGGCGTCCCGGGTGCGGGACGCCGGG
>NZ_JALPKP010000108.1:0-1805 GCF_051383635.1 Geodermatophilus sp. CPCC 205506
GCCCGCTCGGCCCCGGGCTCGCCGCGGCCCGGCGGGTGGGCGGCGTCCGGCACGTGCGCGGCGTCCCCGGCCGGCTGCGGCACCCGTTCGGGCCGGGCTGGGCGCTGGTCGGCGACGCCGGCTGCTGGAAGGACCCGCTGTCCACCCACGGCATCACCGCCGGCCTGCGCGACGCCGAGCTGCTCGCCCGCGCCGTCCTCGCCGCGCCGCGGCCCGGCCGCGCCCAGCTGGCCGCGCTGGCCGGGTACGCCGCGTCCCGCGACGCGCTCTCGCTGCCGATGCTGCGGGTGGTCGAGCAGATCGCCGCGCACGACTGGGACCTGCCCCGCATCCGCGCGCTGCTCATGGAGCTGTCCTCGGCGATGGTCGACGAGATCGAGCTCCTGACGGCCCTGCCTCCGGCCGCCTGACCGGTCTAGGGTCCCCCGGGGGTGGTGGGATGGACGCCCACGAGCTGCGGATCGACCTGCTCGGCGGCTTCCGGGTCGTGGTGGACGGCATCCCCGTGCCCGACGACCGGTGGCGGCGCCGCTCGGCCGCCGCCCTGGTCGCGCTGCTCGCGCTCGCCCCCGGCCACCGGCTGGTGCGCGACCGGGTCCTCACCGCGCTGTGGCCGGACCTGACCGCGGCGGACGCCGCGCCCCGGCTGCACAAGGCCGCCCACTACGCCCGCCGCTGGACGGGGACCCCGTCCGCGCTGGTGCTCGCCGGGGACGCCGTCGCGCTGTTCCCCGACGCCCGGGTGACGGTCGACGCGCTGCGGTTCGAGGAACACGGCCGGGCGGCGCTGGCCGCGCACGATCCCGCGGCGGCCGCCGCGGCCGCCGACGGCTACGCCGGCGACCTGCTGCCCGACGACCTCTACGCCGCCTGGACCGAGGAGCCGCGCGAGCGCCTGCGCCTGCTGCACCTGGACCTGCTGCGCCTGGCCGGGCGGTGGGCCGACGTCCTCGCCGTCGACCCCGCCGACGAGCAGGCACACGTGGCCGTGGCCCGGCAGCTGGCCGAGGGCGGCGACCGGGCTGCCGCCCTGCGCCAGTTCGAGCGCCTGGAACGGGCGCTGCGCCAGGAGCTCGGCGTGGGGCTCGGCCGGGAGGCGGCCCGGTTCCGCGCTGAGCTGCTCGCCTCCGGGACGGCCGCCGCGCCCCGGGAGGGCGGGGACGCGGTGGTGGGCCGGGAGGACGAGCTGACGTGGATCCGCTCCGCCCTGGACGCGGTGCGGCGGGGCACCGGCCGGGTGCTGTTCGTCAGCGGGCCCGCCGGCGTCGGCAAGACCACCGTCCTGGCCGCCCTGGAGCGGGATGCGGCCCGCGCCGGCATGCGGGTGGGCACCGGGCTGGCCGCGCGGATCGACGGGGCGTGGCCGTACGCCCCGGTGCTGGAGGCGCTGGCCGACCTGTGCCGCCGGCACCCCGCCCTGCTCGACGGTCTCGACGACGCCCTGCGGGCGGAGATCGAGCGCGCGCTCACCGGCGGCGGGGGCAGCTGGGACGGCCGGGTCGGGCACCAGCGGCTGTTCGTCGCGGTGGCCGAGCTGCTCCGGCTGGCGGCCGCCGGCACCGGCGCGGTGCTGGTCGTGGACGACGCGCACGAGGCCGACGAGGGCTCCCTGCGGCTGCTGCACTTCCTCTCCCGCGCCACGCTCGGCGACCGGGTCGCCGTGGTCCTCGCCCACCGCCCCGTCCCCGGCGGCGCGCTGGCCGACGTGCGCAGCAACCTGGCCGGCCGGGGCGCCGCGGCGACCCTCGACCTGCGCCCCCTGCGACCGGCCGACGCGCTCGCCCTGGCCCGCCGGCACGCCCCGG
>NZ_JALPKP010000109.1:0-1726 GCF_051383635.1 Geodermatophilus sp. CPCC 205506
GCGGCGGCGATCGCCTCGAGGTCGGCGATGGTCTTCAGCGAGCCGTTCTCGCTGCCGGCCATCCGGCTGATGGTCTCCTCCATCAGGGTGCCGCCCAGGTCGTTGGCGCCGCCGGTGAGCACCGCCTTGGTGCCGGCGTCGGCGAGCTTGACCCAGGAGGTCTGGATGTTGGCGATCCGGCCGTGCAGCAGGAGGCGGGCGACGGCGTGCACGGCGCGGTTCTCCCGCACGGTGGGTCCCGGGCGGGCGACGCCGGCCAGGTAGATCGGGGAGTTGTGGTGCACGAAGGGCAGCAGCACGAACTCGGTGAACCCGCCGGTCTGGTCCTGGACCGCGGCGAGGGTGCGCAGGTGCGCGACCCAGTGCGCGGGGGTGTCGACGTGCCCGTACATCATCGTGGAGGTGGTCGGCAGGCCGATCCGGTGCGCGGTGCGGATGATGTCCAGCCAGGTGGCGGTGGGCAGCTTGCCCTTGGTGAGCACCCAGCGGACGTCGTCGTCGAGGATCTCCGCCGCGGTGCCCGGCACGGAGTCCAGGCCGGCCTCCTTCGCGGCGACCAGGAACTCCTCGAACGACAGGCCGGTGCGGGCGGCGCCGTTGACGACCTCCATCGGGCTGAAGGCGTGCAGGTGGATGCCCGGCCGGCGGCGTTTCACCTCCCGGGCCAGGTCGAGGTAGGCGGTGCCGGGCAGGTCGGGGTGGATGCCGCCCTGCATGCAGATCTCGGTGGCCCCGGCCGCCCAGGCCTGGTCGACCCGGTCGCCGACCTCGGCCAGGGACAGGGTGTAGGCGTCGGCGTCGGTGCGCCGCTGGGCGAAGGCGCAGAACCGGCAGCCGGTGTAGCAGACGTTGGTGAAGTTGATGTTCCGGTTCACCACGTAGGTGACGTCCGCGCCGACGGTGTCGGCGCGGACGGCGTCGGCCAGCGCGCACAGCGCGGCCAGATCGGGGCCGTCGGCGCCCAGCAGCGCCAGGTACTGCGCGTCGGTCAGCCCGGCCGGGTCGGTCTCGGCCCGGCGCAGGGCGGCGTGCACGGCGGGGTCACCGGCGGCCAGCGCGGTCGAGGCGCCCGACCGGGCGTCCACCGTGCGGTCGCGCAGTTCGGCCCAGTCGCCGTACACGGCGTCGAAGTCGCTGCGCCGGTCGGCGGTGCGGCCGACCGTGTCCACCTCCACGTTCAGGTCGACCCGCCCCGTCGAGGTCCAGGCCGCGTCCGGTTCCTGCCAGGGCAGCCCGGCCGGGATCCGGCCCTCCACCGCCAGCCCGTCCGGGCCGGCCAGCGCCGCCACGTGCGGCCGGACCCGGGGGTCCAGCCACGGCTCGGGGGAGCGCACGTACGGGGGCTGGGCGGCCAGCCGCTCGCGGAGGGTGAACCCGGCCTCGGCGGTCAGCGCGGCCAGCTTGTCGATGTTGGGCCAGGGCCGTTCGGGGTTGACGTGGTCCGGGGTCAGCGGGGACACCCCGCCCCAGTCGTCCACCCCGGCCCGCAGCAGCAGCTCCAGCTCGGTGGAGTCGGACAGGTTCGGCGGCGCCTGCACCCGCGCCTTGGGGCCGAGCAGCAGCCGGGTCACCGCCACCGCGGCGACGTACTCCTGCAGCTCCAGGTCATCCGAGCCGGCCATCGCCGTCCGGGGCTTGGCCCGGAAGTTCTGCACGATCACCTCCTGCACGTGCCCGTGCCGGTGCGCCGAGGCCCGGATCTGCAGCACCGCGTCGACCCGCTCGG
>NZ_JALPKP010000010.1:0-124473 GCF_051383635.1 Geodermatophilus sp. CPCC 205506
GCCGCGGCGCCCGCGCGCCGGCGCCGGGACAGCCCGCGCGACCGGCGCCGCCGGCTGCTGCTGCGCGCCGGTGCCGGCCTGGCCGCGGTCCTGGTGCTCGTCTGGCTGCTGTGGGCGAGCCCCGTGCTCGCCGTCTCCGAGGTCCGGGTCGACGGCGCGGGCTCCCTCACCGCGGACGAGGTGATCGAGGTGGCCGGGGTCGCGGAGGGCACGCCCCTGCTGCGGGTGGACGTCGACGCCGCCCGGGCACGGGTCGCCCGGCTGCCGCAGGTCGCCTCGGTGGAGGTCACCCGCGGCTGGCCGCGCAGCGTCGTCATCACCGTGGTCGAGCGGGTTCCGGTCGCCGTCGTCGACGAGGCCGGCAGCCGCACCCTGGTCGACGCCGGCGGCGTGCTCTTCGACACGGTGACCGGTCCGCCGCCGGTCGGCGTCGTCCCGCTGGAGGTCGCCGACCCCGGTCCCGACGACCGCGCCACGCGCGCCGTCCTCGCCGCGCTGGTGGCGCTGCCGGCCGACGTCCGCGCGGGGGTCCTCTCGGCCACGGCCACCTCGGCCGAGGACGTCACCCTCACCCTCGTGGACGGCACCACGGTGCTGTGGGGGAGCGCGGAGGAGGCCGGGGACAAGGCCGCCGCGCTCGTCGCCCTGCTCGGCCAGCTCGCCGCCGGGACGCTCGAGCCCGCGGACACCATCGACGTCAGCGCGCCCTCGGCGGTGGTCCTCCGCTGAACGGCGGGGAAGGCTGTCCCCGTGACGTCCTCGCCGATCAGCCGGTTCCCCGTCCCGACCGCCGACGAGCTCGCCCCGGAGCTGCGCGAGCGCTACGCCGACGTCGAGGAGCGCTCGGGTTTCCTGCCCAACGTCTTCGGCGCGCTGGCCTGGCGGCCGGCCGAGGCCGCGGCGTTCTTCGCCCTGCACGACGCGCTCATGGACAAAGAGACCCCCGGCCTGTCGAAGGCCGAGCGTGAGCTGATCGTGGTCGCCACCAGCGCGGCCAACGACTGCCTCTACTGCGTCGTCGCGCACGGTGCGATCGCCCGCATCCGCGCCCGGGACCCGCACATCGCCGACCAGGTGGCCGTCGACTGGCGCAAGGCGCCGCTGCCGGACCGGGTGCACGCCGTCCTCGACGTAGCCGTGCGCCTCGCCGTGCGGCCGGCCGAGGTGACGGCGGCCGACCTGGACCGGCTGCGCGGGCACGGCCTGACGGAGGACGACGTGTGGGACGTCGGCGCGATCGTGTCGTTGTTCGCGCTGTCGAACCGGCTCGCGCACTGGGCGGCCATCCCGCCGAACGACGAGTTCTACCTCATGGGCCGCATCCCGCGGCAGTGAGCGGTCCGGGCGCCGGCCGTGCTCGCACACGGTGGCCCCCCGGCTCCGCAGCGGCGTCCTGACCAGCCCGAACCGACACGCGCGGCTCCACGACACGCCCGACGCGCAGCATCACTTTTCCGAGTTCCGAGGACCCGGCGTGTCCCGGCCATCAACCACCACATGAGACGTTCCCGGCGCGGGTCGTCACTGTCAGTGGTGTCTGAGTGACCACTGGGTCCGGTGGGATCGGTGCGAAGCCGCCGGCCCGACACGCCGGTCCCGGGAGGGTGCTTGTAGGGCGTGCGGCGGCCCACCTAACTTCAGCCGCGTCGACCCAGTTGACATAACTATAAGGCTTTACTTGAGGATGAGGGTCGAGGTCGGGAGCCCCAACATGACACCTCCGCACAACTACCTCGCGGTCATCAAGGTCGTCGGCATCGGCGGCGGCGGTGTGAACGCGGTGAACCGGATGATCGAGGTCGGCCTCAAGGGGGTCGAGTTCATCGCCATCAACACCGACGCGCAGGCGCTGCTGATGAGCGACGCCGACGTCAAGCTCGACGTCGGTCGCGAGCTGACCCGCGGGCTGGGCGCCGGCGCCCAGCCCGACGTCGGGCGGCAGGCCGCCGAGGACCACCGCGAGGAGATCGAAGAGGTGCTCAAGGGCGCCGACATGGTCTTCGTGACGGCGGGCGAGGGTGGTGGCACCGGCACCGGCGGCGCGCCCGTCGTCGCCTCGATCGCGCGCAAGCTCGGCGCCCTCACCATCGGCGTGGTCACCCGTCCGTTCTCCTTCGAGGGCAAGCGGCGGGCCGTGCAGGCCGAGTCGGGCATCGAGGAGCTGCGCAACGAGTGCGACACGCTCATCGTCATCCCCAACGACCGGCTGCTGCAGCTCGGTGACCGGAACGTCAGCGTCATGGACGCCTTCCGCACCGCCGACCAGGTGCTGCTCTCCGGTGTCCAGGGCATCACTGACCTGATCACCACGCCCGGCCTGATCAACCTGGACTTCGCCGACGTCAAGTCGGTCATGTCCGGCGCGGGCTCGGCGCTGATGGGCATCGGCAGCGCGCGCGGGGACAACCGGGCGCTGCTGGCCGCGGAGCAGGCGATCGCCAGCCCGCTGCTGGAGGCCTCGATGGAGGGCGCCCACGGCGTCCTGCTGTCGATCTCCGGTGGCTCGGACCTGGGCCTGTTCGAGATCAACGAGGCCGCCTCGCTGGTGTCGGACGCCGCGCACGCCGACGCCAACATCATCTTCGGTGCCGTGATCGACGACGCCCTGGGTGACGAGGTGCGGGTCACCGTCATCGCCGCGGGCTTCGACGGCGGCAAGCCGAGCGACCGGAAGAACGCGGGCACGACGTCGCTGCCGACGGCGCCCCCCGTGGCCCCGCCGGTCACCTCCCGGATGCCGATGCACCCGCAGCCGGTGACCGCGGCCTCGCCGGCGCCCACCGGCGAGCGCCTGGTCGGGTCCGCGTCGACCCCGCCGGCGTCGTTGCCGTCCACCTCGCAGCTGCCGCAGCGCCCGGCGGCCGGCGGCGGCATCACCGTGCCCCCGCTCCCGCCGGTCCCGAGCTCCGGCTCGGGCGGCGCCCGCCGGCCGCTGTCGAGCGAGGACTTCGAGGAGGAGCTCGACATCCCGGAGTTCCTCCGCCAGTAGGAGGAGCCCCGTGACCTCGTCACCGGCCGCCCCGCAGGCGGTGCGACCCCGACGGGTCGTCACCGACCGGCGGGGCGGCCGGTCCCGTTCGCCCTACGAGTCGTTCAACCTCGGCGGACACGTCGGTGACGACCCAGCCGACGTCGCCGCCAACCGGGACCGCCTGGCCCGCGAGCTGGGCGTGGACACGTCCCGGCTGGTCTGGATGGACCAGGTGCACGGGACGGGCGTGACAGTGGTGGACGGCCCACCCGACGGGCCGCTGCCGGCCACCGACGCCCTCGTCACCAGGACGCCCGGCCTCGTGCTGTGCGCCCTCGTGGCTGACTGCGTGCCGGTCCTGATGGCCGATCCCGCAGCGGGGGTGGTGGCCGCCGTGCACGCCGGCCGGGAGGGCGTCCGGCAGGGCGTCGTCCCCGCGGCACTGGCCGCGATGCGGGGGCTGGGCAGCCGGCCGGCCGACGTCACCGCGCTGCTCGGCCCGGCCGTCTGCGGCGCCTGCTACGAGGTGCCACGGGCCATGCAGGCCGAGGTGGCCCGGGTGGCGCCGGCGGCGGCGGTCCGGACCCGCCGGGGGACACCCGGGCTGGACCTGCGCGCCGGGCTGGCCGAGGTGCTCCGCGGCGCGGGCGTCGGCCAGGTGGTGCACGACCCGCGGTGCACCGTCGAGGACCGCTTCCTGTTCTCCCACCGGCGCGACGGCGTGACGGGCCGCCAGGCGGGCGTGGTCTGGCTCGGGTGATCCGGCGATCGGGGAGGATCGGCGCATGACCTCCCCGGCGGACCGGCTGCGCGCGGTGCGGGCCCGCATCGACGCCGCGGCACGGGCGGCCGGCCGCGACCCCGCCTCCGTCGGGCTGCTCGCGGTGAGCAAGACCTGGCCCGCCGCGGCGGTCCGCGGGCTGGCCGCGCTGGGGCAGGCCGACTTCGGCGAGAACCGGGCCCAGGAGCTCGTCACCAAGGCCGCGGAGCTGACCGACCTCCCGCTCCGCTGGCACTTCGTGGGCCAGCTGCAGCGCAACAAGGCCGCCGCCGTCGCCCGCCTGGGCGCGGTGGTGCACTCGGTCGACCGGCTCCCGCTCGCCCGGGTCCTCGGCCGGGCCGGCGCCGAGGCCGGGCACGCCGTCGAGGTCTTCCTCCAGGTCGATCTCGGCGGGCCGGAGGGGGAGCTGGCGGCCCGGGGCGGCGCCGACCCCGACGCCGTTCCCGGGCTGGCCGACGCGGTCGCGGTCGAGGAGGGCCTGCGGCTCCGCGGCCTCATGGCGGTGGCCCCCCGGGACGTCGAGCCGGGACCGGCGTTCGCCCGCCTGGCCGCCCTGGCCGACCGGGTGCGGGCCGACCACCCGGAGGCCGGCGAGATCTCGGCGGGGATGAGCGCGGACCTCGAGGAGGCGATCGCGGCCGGCAGCACACTCGTGCGTGTCGGAACTGCCGTCTTCGGGGAGCGCCCCCTACCCTCCCCAGAGGACGAGTCACACCAGTCACACGGGTCCCACGAACCCGGGTGACCGACGCGCTGTTCACCAGAGGGGGAGGGCTGATGGCCGGAGCCATGCGGAAGATGGGCATCTACCTCGGGCTCGTCGAGGACGACGACGCTCGCGCCTACGGCCGGTACGACGCCCGGCAGGCCGACTACGACCGGCACGACGACCGTCGTCCGGACGACCGCCGGCTCGACGACCGCCGCTACGGCCGGTACGCCTCGGACGACGCGTACGACGACCCCTACGACGCCGGCGACCGCTACGCCACCGACTACCGCGCCGACGACTACGAGGCCGACCTCGAGCCCGAGCTGCCGGCGCCGGACCCCGAGCCGGTGGCCCTGCCCCGCCGCACCACCGCCGGCGCGGGCCGGAACATCGGCCTCGCCCCCTCGGTGGGCGCCGACCGCTCCACGCGCCTCGGTGGCACCGCCGGCGCCGGTATCGGCGGTTCGGCCGGTGCCGGGCTCGGCAGCGCGTCCACGCCCGGGATCGGCAGCACGTCCACGCCCGGCCTCGGCGGTGGCTCGTCCGCCTCGGGCGCCGCGGGTCTCGCCGTCCGCGAGCCGGTGGCCGCGACCCCGGAGCCGACCCCCGCGCCGGCCCCCGCCCCGGCGCCGAAGCCCTACCGGATCACCACGCTGCACCCGCGCACGTACAACGAGGCCCGCCAGATCGGCGAGAACTTCCGCGACGGGATGCCGGTCATCATGAACCTCACCGAGATGAACGACGCCGACGCGAAGCGCCTCGTCGACTTCGCTGCAGGTCTGTCCTTCGGTCTGCGCGGTAGTATCGAGCGCGTCACGAACAAGGTGTTCCTGCTCAGCCCGAGGGACGTCGACGTGACGGCCGAGGACAAGGCGCGGATCCGCGAAGGCGGGTTCCTCAGCCAGCCCTGAGGCCGACGGCAGGAGTGGACCCGGCACGCGGAGTGCCCTGAACGAACGAGGACCGTGGCTCTCTTCTGGCAGATCGTCTCATCGGTGCTGCTCGTCTTCCTCGTCCTGCTCTTCGCACGGTTCGTCGTCGACTGGGTCATGGTGCTGGCGCGCAGCTGGCGGCCGTCGGGGCTGGTGGCGGCGGGTCTCGAGGTCGTCTACGCCACGACCGACCCGCCCCTCAAGGCCATCCGGAAGGTCATCCCGCCCCTGAACCTGGGCACCATCCGGCTGGACCTCGGGTTTATGGTGCTCCTGATCGCCGTGTACATCCTGAAGGGGATCGTGGACAGCCTCGCACGGGGCGCCGTGTGACCGCTGAGTCCCTTGAGGACGGCGTCACCGGGGGCCGGGTGTGGTCCGCCGTCGCTCGTCCGAGAACGTCCCTGTTCCCGCAGTCCGACCCGAGGTGACCCCGATGCCACTCACGCCTGCCGACGTGCACAACGTCGTCTTCAAGAAGCCTCCGATCGGCAAACGCGGCTACGACGAGGACGAGGTCGACGCGTTCCTCGACGTGGTGGAGGCCGAGCTGGCCCGGCTGATCGAGGAGAACAACGAGCTCCGCGCCGGTTCGGCCACCGGCCGCACGCCGCGCGCCGAGAGCGTCGAGGCGCCGGCCCCAGCGGCCGCCCCGCCGCCGCCTCCGCCCGCCCCGCGGGAGGACGACAGCGCCCGCGCCTCGCGGATGCTGGCCCTGGCCACCGAGACCGCGGACCGGTACGTCAACGAGGCCAAGGCGCAGGCCGACCAGATGGTCGTGTCCGCCAAGACCAACAGCGAGCGCATGGTCACCGACGCGCGGGCCAAGAGCGAGCAGATGGTCAGCGAGGCGAAGATGCGCGCCGACTCGATGGTCAACGACGCCCGCACCCGGTCGGAGACGATGGAGCGCGAGGCCCGCGCCAAGGCCGCGGCCCTCGACCAGGACGCCGAGCGCCGGCACACCGAGGTCATGGGCACGCTCGAGGAGAAGAAGAGCAGCCTGGAGCGCAAGATCGAGGAGCTGCGCACCTTCGAGCGCGAGTACCGCACCCGGCTGCGGTCCTACCTCGAGTCGCACCTGCGCGACCTGGACAGCCGCGGCTCGGCCGAGCCGGCGTCCAACAGCCGGCAGAACCAGCACGCCCCGGCCTGACGAACGGCCTGACGTGAGAGGGGCCCCCGGACGATCCGTCCGGGGGCCGCTCTCGCGTTCGCGCGGCTAGTCCGTCGCGCGGGCCAGCCAGAAGCGCGACCCGCCGGGCCCCTCGAGGCCGGCGCCGGAGCCCGCGGTGCCGGCGTGCACCCGCACCGCCAGCACCTCGGCAGCGACCTGGTCGGCCTGCTCGCGGAGCGCCTCGGCCATGGGGTCGGTGGAGTCCTCGGCGGTCCACCACAGCTCGATCCGGTCGCTGACGGCCAGACCGCTGCTCTTGCGGGCCTCCTGCACCAGCCGGACGGCCTCGCGCACCAGCCCGGCCCGCTCCAGCTCCGGGGTGAGCTGGAGGTCCAGCGCCACGGTGAGCCCGCCGCCGCTGGCGACCGTCCAGCCCTCGCGCGGGGTCTCGGTGACGACCAGGTCGCCCTCCTCCAGCGGCACCGGGGCGCCGTCGACCTCGACGGTGGCGGTGCCGGCCCGGTAGGCGGCGACCAGGGCGGCCGGGTCGGCCGCAGCGACCGCCTTGGCGACGGCCTGCACCTGCTTGCCCAGCCGCCGGCCGACCGCGCGGAAGTCGATCTTCACGCTGACGTCGACGAGGTCGCCGCCGACCGCGGAGAGGTCGAGCAGCCCCTGGACGTTCAGCTCGTCGGCGATCTCGGCGACCAGCTCGCCGGGCAGCGCCGACCAGCCGGGGGCGGCGACGACGGCGCGGGCCAGCGGCTGGCGGGTGCGCACCTTGGCCGACGTCCGGGCGGAACGGCCCAGCTCGACCAGCCGGCGCACCAGAGCCACCTGCGCCACCAGCTCGTCGTCCCGCGCCCCGGCGTCCACCAGCGGCCACGAGGTGAGGTGGACGCTGTCGACCGCGTCGGGCACGCCCGGGGCGACCGCCCGGGCCCACACCTCCTCGGTGACGAACGGGGTGAACGGCGCCATCAGCCGGGTCAGCCCGTCGAGCACCTCGTGCAGCGTGGCCAGGGCGGCGGCGTCGCCGTCCCAGAACCGGCGCCGCGAGCGGCGCACGTACCAGTTGGAGAGGTCGTCGACGAACTCGGCGAGCAGGCGTCCGGCGCCCTGGGTGTCGAAGTCCTCGAGGGCGGTGGTGACCCCCTCGGTCACCGCAGCCAGCTCGGCCAGCGCCCAGCGGTCGAGCAGCGGCCGCTCGGCCCGCGCGGGGGCCGGCGTCGAGCGCGGGTCCCAGCCGTTCGTGTCGGCGTACAGGGTGAAGAAGCTCGCGGTGTTCCAGTAGGTGAGCAGCACCTTGCGGACCACCTCGGACAGCGTCTCGTGGCCCACCCGGCGCGCCGACCACGGCGAGCCGCCGGCCAGCATGAACCAGCGGACGGCGTCGGCGCCGTGCCGGTCCATGAGCGGGATCGGCTCGAGGATGTTGCCCAGGTGCTTGCTCATCTTCCGGCCGTCCTCGGCCAGGATGTGGCCCAGGCACAGCACGTTCTCGTACGAGCTCCGGTCGAACACCAGCGTGCCCACGGCCATCAGCGAGTAGAACCAGCCGCGGGTCTGGTCGATCGCCTCGCAGATGAACTGCGCCGGGTAGGCCGCCTCGAACTCCGCCTGGTTCCGGTACGGCGCGCCCCACTGGGCGAAGGGCATGGCCCCGGAGTCGTACCAGGCGTCGATCACCTGCGGCACCCGCCGGAAGGTGCCCTCCTCGCCGGGGAGCGTGAAGGTGACGTCGTCGATGAACGGCCGGTGCGGGTCGAGGTCGGACAGGTCGCGCCCGGACAGCTCCGACAGCTCGGCCAGCGACCCCACCGCCACCACGCGCGACGGGTCGGCGTCGTTGCGCCAGATCGGCAGCGGCGTGCCCCAGTACCGGTCCCGGGACAGCGCCCAGTCGACGTTGTTGCGCAGCCAGTCGCCGTAGCGGCCCCACTGGATGTGCTCCGGGTGCCAGTGCGTCTTCTCGTTCTCGGCGAGCAGCTGGTCCTTCACCGCGCTCGTCCGGATGTACCAGGAGGGCTGCGCGTAGTACATGAGCGGCGTGTGGCAGCGCCAGCAGTGCGGATAGCTGTGCTCGTACCGCTGCTCGCGCCACAGCACGCCGCGGTGCTCGAGGTCGACGAGCAGCTCGTCGTCGGCGGCCTTGAAGAACCGGCCGCCGACCAGCCGGACCTCGCGCAGGAAGTGCCCGGACGGGTCGATCGGGTTGACCACGGGCAGCCCGTAGGCGCGGCACACGGCGAGGTCGTCGGCGCCGAAGGCGGGGGACTGGTGCACCAGGCCGGTGCCGTCCTCGGTGGTCACGTAGTCGGCCAGGACGACGAAGTGCGCGTCGACCGGACCGCCGTCGGGGCCCTCGGGGAAGTCGACCAGCTCGAACGGCCGCTGGTAGTGCACCCGCTCCCACTCCCGGCCGGTGGTGCGGGCCAGCACCTCGACGTCGTCGGTGTCGCCGAAGACGGCACCCAGCAGCGGCTCGGCCACGACCAGGGTGTCGTCGCCGCGCCGTGCCACGACGTAGGGGACGTCCGGGTGGACGGCGACCGCGGTGTTGGACGGCAGCGTCCACGGCGTCGTCGTCCAGATCAGCAGGTCGGCCTTGCCGGCCCACTCGCCGCTGGTGACCGGCAGCCGCACGTAGACCGAGGGATCGGTGATCGACTCGTACCCCTGGGCGACCTCGTGGTCGGACAGGCCGGTGCCGCACCGGGGGCAGTAGGGGGCGACCCGGTGGTCCTCGACCAGCAGGCCCTTCTCGAAGACCTGCTTGAGCGACCACCAGACGCTCTCGATGTAGGCCGGGTCCATCGTCCAGTAGGCCGTGGACATGTCGACCCAGTAGCCCATCCGGCGGGTCAGGCCCGTGAACGCGTCGACGTGCCGCTCGACGGACTCCCGGCAGCGGGCGTTGAACTCGGCGATGCCGTAGCGCTCGATGTCGGGCTTCCCGGCGAAGCCCAGCTCCTGCTCGACGGCGATCTCGACCGGCAGGCCGTGGCAGTCCCACCCGGCGCGACGGGGCACGTGCCAGCCCTGCATCGTCTTGAACCGCGGGAACACGTCCTTGAAGACACGGGCCTCGATGTGGTGGGTGCCGGGGCGGCCGTTGGCGGTCGGCGGGCCCTCGTAGAAGTTCCACTGCGGCTTGCCGGCCGAGGTGTCTAGCGTGCGCGCGAAGACCTTCTCCGCCTCCCAGCGGCCCAGGATCTCCTGCTCGAGGGCGGGCAGGTCGACCTGAGGGGGCAGTGCGCGGAAGGGGCCTGGAGAACTCACGCCGTCCATCATCCCCGAGGCCCGCGGGGGACCGGCGGCGGTGCCCGACCCCGGTCCGCAGCCGGAGGTCACGGGCGCGCGACCGGCGTACGGGAGACTGCGGAGGTGGACAGGGCCCCGCGGTGAACACGACCGTCACCGTCGGGCTCGCGGCCGGGGCGCTGGTCGTCCTCGTGGCGGCGGTCGCGCTGCGGCTGGCCGACCGGCTGGGGCTGCCCAGCCTGCTGATCTACCTGGCCCTCGGCATTGCGCTCGGCGAGAACGGCGTGGGCGTCGACTTCGAGGACGTGCAGCTCACCTCCACCCTCGGCGTCGCGGCGCTGGTGGTCATCCTCGCCGAGGGCGGTCTCACCACCCGGTGGCACGACGTCCGGCGGGCGATCGGGCCGGGGGTGTCCCTGGCCACGATCGGCGTCCTGGTGAGCGTGGGCGTCACGGCGGGCATCACGGTCTGGCTGCTCGACTTCCCCTGGGCCTTCGCCCTGCTGCTCGGCGCGGTCATCGGGTCGACCGACGCCGCCGCCGTGTTCGCCGCCCTGCGCCGGCTGCCCCTGCCGCGCCGGCTGGCCGCGTCGATCGAGGCCGAGAGCGGGCTCAACGACGCCCCGGCGATCCTGCTGGTGACGGCGCTCTCGGCCTACCTCACCGGCGCCGAGGCGCACGCCTGGTGGCTGGTGGCGCTGGAGATCGTGGTGGAGCTGGTCGGTGGGGCGGCCATCGGCGCGGCCGTCGGGCTCGGCGGTGCGGAGCTGCTGCGCCGGGTGGCCCTCCCGCTCGCCGGCTTCTACCCGCTGGCGACCCTCGCGCTGTGCGTGCTGGCGTTCTCCGCGGCGTCCCTGGCGCACACCTCCGGCTTCGTCGCGGTCTACCTGGCCGGGGTCGCGCTCGGCAACGCCGCGCTGCCGCACCGCTCGGCGAGCATCGGCTTCGCCGAGGGCATGGCCTCGCTGGCGCAGATCGGGCTGTTCGTGATGCTCGGGCTGCTGGCGTCGCCGACCCGGCTGGACGAGGCCCTGCTGCCGGCGCTCCTCGTCGGCGGGGCGCTGCTGCTGGTGGCCCGGCCGCTGTCGGTGCTGGCCAGCCTCGTGTGGTTCCGCATGCCGCTGTCGCAGCAGGCGTTCATCTCGTGGGCCGGGCTGCGCGGCGCGGTCCCGATCGTCCTGGCGACCTTCCCGGTCGCCGCCGGTGTGCCGGACGCCCTGGTCATCTTCGACACCGTCTTCGTGCTGGTCGTCGTCTTCACCCTGATCCAGGGCTGGTCGCTGCCCTGGGTGGCGCGGCGGCTGGGCATCGCCGCGCCGGTGACCCCGCGGGACGTCGACGTCGAGTCCGCGCCGCTGGACGAGCTGGACGCCGACCTGCTCCAGGTGACCGTGCCCGCCGGGTCCCGGCTGCACGGCGTCTACCTCCCGGAGCTGCGCCTGCCCGACGACGCCGCCGTGGTCCTCATCGTCCGCGACGGCCGGCCGTTCGTGCCCGACGCGAGCACCCGCCTGATGCGCGGCGACCAGGCGCTGCTGGTGTCGGCGCGGCGGTCCCGGCTGGAGGCCGAGCGGCGGCTGCGGGCGGTCAGCCGCGCCGGCCGGCTGGCCAGCTGGCGCGGCGAGACCGGCGGCGCCACCGAGATCGACTGAGGAGCGGACATGGCCATCTCTGCCCCTCGGTCGGGTCAGCCGTTGAGCTCGAGGGTCTGCATCGTCTCCGCGCGGACCTCGGCCAGCAGCGCCGGGTCGTCGACCAGCCGGCGGCCGTAGGAGGGGATCGCCTCCTGCAGCGACGGCCGCCAGGCGTCGATCCGGTCCGGGAAGCAGCGCTCGAGCACGGTCAGCATCGCCGAGACCGCCGTCGAGGCGCCGGGGGAGGCGCCCAGCAGGCCGGCGATGGTGCCCTCGCCGCCGACGACCAGCTCGGTGCCGAACTGCAGCACCGGGTGGCCGGCGGCGTCGCGCTTGATGACCTGCACCCGCTGTCCCGCGGTGATGAGCTCCCAGTCGGCCGCCTCGGCCTCGGGCACGAACTCGGTCAGCGTGTTGTGCCGCGACCTGCCGCCCCTGAGCAGCTCGGTGATCAGGTACCGGGTCAGCGGCACGTTGTCCTTCGCCACGCCCAGCATCGAGCCGAGGTTGTGGCCGCGGACCGAGCGGGGCAGGTCGAACAGCGAGCCGGCCTTGAGGAACTTGGGGGAGAAGCCGGCGTAGGGGCCGAACAGCAGCGAGTGGTCGCCGTCGATCAGCCGCAGGTCCAGGTGCGGCACCGACATCGGCGGCGCGCCGACGGCGGCCTGCCCGTAGACCTTCGCCTGGTGCGCCGACACCAGCTCGGGCGAGCCGGTGCGCAGGAACTTGCCGCTGACCGGGAAGCCGCCGAAGCCGCGGATCTCGGGGATGCCGGCCCGCTGCAGCAGCGGCAGCGCGCCGCCGCCGGCCCCGACGAAGAGGAAGCGGGTGCGCACGGTGCGCTCCTCGCCGGTGAGCGCGTCGGTGATCGTGACCGTCCAGCGGCCGTCGGTGCGGCGCTCCACGCCGGTGACCCGCTGGTGCACGTGCACGTGCACGCCGCGCTCCTCGGCCGCCTCGATCAGCAGCCGGGTCAGCGCGCCGAAGTCCACGTCGGTGCCGGCGGACGAGCGGGTGGCCGCGACGACCTCGCCGGCGGGGCGGCCGGCCATCATCAGCGGCAGCCACCCGGCCAGCTCGGTGGCGTCGTCGGTGTACTCCAGGCCGGCGAACAGCGGGGAGGCGGACATCGCCGCGTACCGGTTGCGCATGTACGCGCGGCCGTCCTCGCCGGTGACGAAGCCGACGTGCGGGACCGGGGTGATGAACTCCTTCGGCGCCCCGGTCAGGCCCGAGCGGACCAGGTGCGACCAGAACTGGCGCGACACCTGGAACTGCTCGTTGATCGTCTCGGCCTTGCTGGTGTCCACCGACCCGTCCGGGCCGGCCGGCGTGTAGTTGAGCTCGCAGAGGGCCGCGTGACCGGTCCCGGCGTTGTTCCAGGCGTCCGAGCTCTCGGCGGCCACGTCGGGGCCGGACTCGAAGAGGGTGACGCTCCAGTCGGGGGCCACGACACCGAGCAGCGACGCGAGGGTCGCGCTCATGATGCCGCCGCCCACGAGGACCACGTCGGGGTCGGTCGATGGTGCGAGGTCGGTGGACACGTCGGCCTTCCGGGCTCGGGGATGACGATCCCCTCCAACTTCGGCCTTTTCTGCGCAGAACATGTCACCCGGCGTTGTGAGATCCGTCGCACACCGGCATGAGACGGATCACCGCGGCCCCGGATGCGCGCCCGGCCGCTCGGTGCGGCGGGGCCCGGCGCGGGCGCGGCTATCGTCGGGAGGCGCGGCAGCCGGCCGCAGGAGCCACGACCGAGGAGCCCGTCCTGTCCGAACGCAGCGAGCCCGAGGACGGCGGCGACCGGGCGACCGGACCCGCGGACGACGCCCGGCGGCGGCCGCGCACCCGGCTGCTGCTCCTCCTGGCGACGGCGGTGCTGCTGGCCGACCTCGGCACCAAGCTGCTCGTCGTCGCCACGATCGACGCGGGCGAGAACATCCGGCTGCTGGGCGGCGCGGTGTACCTCACCCACGCACGCAACACCGGTGCCGCCTTCTCCTTCGCGGAGGGCTTCACCGTGGTCTTCACGCTGATCGCCGTCGCGGTGGCGGTGGTGATCGTCCGCACCGCCCGCCGGCTGTTCTCCACCGCGTGGGCGGTCGCGCTGGGTCTGGTGCTCGGGGGCGCCGTCGGCAACCTGGTCGACCGCGTCTTCCGCGAGCCCGGGTTCCTCCGCGGCGGCGTCGTCGACTTCGTCTCCGTCTTCGCCCCGGACGGGCAGGTCTACCCGATCTTCAACGTCGCCGACTCCGCGATCGTCTGCGGCGGCATCCTCGGGGTGCTGCTGGCCCTGCGCGGGATCGAGTTCGACGGCTCCCGGACGTCCGGCGACCGGGCCGCGCGCGACGGCGGCCCGGCCCACCCCTGACCGCTCCGGCGGCGCTGCGCGGGTCCCGGCCCCGTCCAGAGGCTCGCCGCGAGCCTGCCAGGGGTGAGGAGGACGCGGTCCTTCCTCTGTCACGATGGGTGCCGTGATCGACTCCCCGGGCCAGCACCGCGCGCTCCCGGTGCCGGACGGGCTGGAGGGCCAGCGCGTCGACCAGGCCCTGTCCCGGCTGTTCGGGCTGTCGCGCACGGCCGCCGCCGACCTCGCCGACGGCGGGCGGGTGCTGATCGACGGGCGGGTCCACGGCAAGGGCGACCGGGTCACCGGAGGCGGCTGGCTGGAGGTCGAGCTACCCCCGCCGCCGGGCGAACCCACCGCGCCGGAGCCGGTCGCCGGGCTCACCGTCGTCCACGACGACGACGACATCGTGGTGGTCGACAAGCCCGTCGGGGTGGCCGCGCACGCCAGCCCCGGCTGGGAGGGGCCCACCGTCGTCGGTGGCCTCGCCGCGGCCGGCTACCGCGTCTCCACCTCGGGGGCGGCCGAGCGGCAGGGCGTCGTCCACCGGCTGGACGCCGCCACCACGGGGCTCATGGTCGTGGCCAAGAGCGAGCGGGCGTACACGCTGCTCAAGGCGGCGTTCAAGGAGCGCACCGTGGAGAAGGGGTACAACGCCCTCGTCCAGGGGCACCCCGACCCCTCCCGCGGCACCATCGACGCGCCGATCGACCGGCACCCCAAGCACGACTGGCGGTTCGCCGTCGTCCAGGGCGGGCGCCCGTCGGTCACCCACTACGAGGTGGTGGAGGCCTTCCCGGCGGCCAGCCTGGTCGACATCCGGTTGGAGACCGGCCGCACTCACCAGATCCGGGTGCACTTCTCCGCGCTGCGCCACCCGTGCGTCGGCGACACGACCTACGGGGCCGACCCGACGCTGGCCGCCCGGCTCGGGGTCTCGCGACAGTGGCTGCACGCCGTCCGGCTGGGCATCCCGCACCCGGCCGACGGCCACTGGATGGAGTTCACCAGCCCGTACCCGCCCGATCTGGCCGGCGCGCTCGACATCCTGCGCGCCGAGAGCTGAGGCCCGGCGGTGGACGGGCTGCCCGGCTCACTCGCCGACTACGGCCCGGCCGCGCTGTCGGCGGTCGCCGTCGCCGGCTACCTGGTGCTGGGGGAGCCGCTGGTCGGCCATGTGCTGCACCGCCGGTTCGAGGGCCGGCTGCGCACCGACGACGGCGCCCGCCGCTCGTTCTACCGGCGGCTGCTCGTCCTGGAGTGGGGACTGGCCCTGCTGGCCCTGGTGGTCTGGCTGTCCGCGCCCGGCGTCGACGCCGCGGGGGTCGGGCTGCGCTGGCCGCAGTCGTGGCCGGGGCCGGTCTCCGGGGTGGCCGCCGTCCTCGTGCTGGTGTTCGTGGTCCTCTCCACGCGGGCGCTGCGGTCCGGGGCGCTGGCGGTGGCCGCCGCGCAGGTCCGGCGGCCGGGCGAGGGGCGGCACGCCGAGCCGCAGGTCCACGCGACGCTGGCGCTGCTCCCGCGCACCGGGGCCGAACGCCGGTTGTTCACCGTCGTCGGGGTCACCGCCGGCGTCTGCGAGGAGTGGCTGTACCGCGGGTTCTTCCTGGCCGTCGCGGCCGCGGTGGCCGGCGGGCTGTCGACGCCGGTGCTGGTCGCGGTCGGCGCGGCCGGCTTCGGGCTGGCGCACGCCTACCAGGGCGTGGCGGGGGTGCTCACCACCGGCGTCCTCGGGGGCGTGATGGCCGCGCTGTACCTGGACACCGGGTCGCTGCTGCTGCCGGTCCTGCTGCACGTCCTCATCGACCTGCGGTTCCTGCTCGTGCCGGCCAGCGCCCTCCCGGCGGGCGCCCGGTGAGGGCCGACCTGGCGACGGCCGCCGACCGGCCGGAGATCCTCGCGCTGCGCACCCGGGTCTTCGTCGAGGAGCAGGGCGTGCCGGCCGAGATCGAGCAGGACGAGCACGACGCCACCGCGGTGCACGCCCTCGCCCGGGACGACGACGGCCGGGTGGTCGCCACCGGGCGCCTGCTGGTCCGCGACGGGCGGGCGGTGATCGGCCGGATGGCGGTCGACGCGTCCGTCCGGGGCCGGGGCCACGGCGCCGCCGTCCTCGCCGTGCTGCACCGGCAGGCGCGGCGGCTGGGGCTGGCCGAGGTCGAGCTGCACGCCCAGCTGACCGCCCGCCGCTTCTACGAGCGGGCCGGCTACGTCGCGGTGGGGGAGGAGTACGAGGAGGCCGGCATCGCGCACGTCACGATGCGCCGGGACCTGACCTGACGGGCCCGCGGGGCCGCTGTGACCGATCGGTCCGCCTGTGGCGAGACACGTTCTGTCGGTCCCCCGGAGTAGACCTCCGTGGTGCGAGGATCGGGTCATCCCCCGGCCCGCACCCCGGACCACAGCACCGCCGGTCTTCCCCGCCGGTCGCCCGCCGGATCCCGACGGCCGGGCACGCACGACCTGTGAGGAGCACGCACCCCCGTGAGCAGCACCCCCTCGTCCGACTCGTTCGTGCACCTGCACGTCCACACCGAGTACTCGATGCTCGACGGTGCGGCGAAGCTGCCGGAGGTCACCAAGGCCGCCGCCGAGCAGGGGATGCCGGCGCTGGCGATGACCGACCACGGGAACGTCTTCGGCGCCTACGACTTCTACAAGCAGGCCAACGCGGCCGGCGTGAAGCCGATCATAGGCATGGAGGGCTACTACACGCCCGGCTCGCGGTTCGACCGCGCGCCGTTCGACTTCGGCGACAACCTCATCGACGAGGAGGGTGACGGCGGGTCCAACCGCGGCAAGGCCGCGTACACCCACATGACCCTCCTGGCGCGGACGACGGAGGGGATGCACAACCTCTTCCGGATCTCGTCGCTGGCCAGCCTCGAGGGCCAGTACCGCAAGCCGCGCTTCGACCGCGACCTGCTGGAGCGCTACGGCGCCGGCCTGATCGCCACCACCGGGTGCCCGTCGGGCGAGGTCAACATGTGGCTGCGCGCGGGCAAGGAGGAGAAGGCCCGCCAGGCCGCCGCCGACTTCCAGGACATCTTCGGGCGGGAGAACTTCTACGCCGAGCTGATGGACCACGGTCTGTCGATCGAGAAGAAGACCCGGCCGGCGCTGCTGCAGATCGCCAAGGACCTCGGCATCCCGCTGCTGGCGACCAACGACCTGCACTACACGCACAAGGAGGACGCCGAGGCCCACGACGCCCTGCTGTGCATCCAGACCGGGTCGCGGCTCAACGAGCCGAACCGCTTCAAGTTCAACGGTGACGGCTACTACCTGAAGAGCGCCGCGGAGATGCGCGCGCTGTTCCCCGGCGAGCTGGCCGAGGCCTGCGACAACACGCTGCTGATCGCCGAGCAGTGCGAGGTGCAGTTCACCGAGGGCGCGGACCTCATGCCGCGCTTCCCGCTGCCGCCGGGGGAGGACGAGACCTCCTGGTTCATCAAGGAGGTCGAGCGCGGGCTGCACAAGCGCTGGCCGAACGGGATCCCCGACCACGTGCGCAAGCAGGCCGACTACGAGACCGGGATCATCTGCCAGATGGGCTTCCCGGGGTACTTCCTCGTGGTCGCCGACTTCATCAACTGGGCCAAGGACAACGGCATCCGCGTCGGTCCCGGCCGTGGCTCGGCCGCCGGGTCGCTGGCCGCCTACGCGATGGGCATCACCGACCTCGACCCGCTCGCGCACGGGCTGATCTTCGAGCGGTTCCTCAACCCCGAGCGCGTCTCCATGCCCGACGTCGACATCGACTTCGACGACCGCCGCCGCGGCGAGGTCATCCGCTACGTGTCGGAGAAGTACGGCGAGGAGCGGGTCAGCCAGATCGTCACCTACGGGACGATCAAGGCCAAGGCCGCGATCAAGGACGCCGCCCGCGTGCTCGACCGGCCCTACTCGGTCGGTGACGAGCTGACCAAGCTCATGCCCCCGGGCGTGATGGGCAAGGACATCCCGCTGTCGGGGATCTTCGACCCGGCCCACCCGCGCTACAAGGAGGCCGCGGAGTTCCGCGCCCGGTACGAGTCCGACCCGGGCGCCGCCGAGGTCGTCGACCAGGCCCGCAAGCTCGAGGGGCTGAAGCGGCAGTGGGGCGTGCACGCCGCCGGCGTCATCATCGGCCGCCACCCGCTGATCGACAGCATCCCGATCATGCGCCGCGAGGCCGACGGCGCCGTCATCACGCAGTTCGACTACCCGACCTGCGAGACGCTCGGCCTGCTCAAGATGGACTTCCTGGGCCTGCGCAACCTGACGGTCATCGACGACGCGCTGCGCAACATCGTGCTCAACGGCAAGGAGCCGATCGACCTCGACGAGCTCAGCAAGGACCTCACCGACAAGGCCACCTACGAGCTGCTGGGCCGGGGCGACACCCTCGGCGTCTTCCAGTTCGACGGCGGCCCGATGCGGTCGCTGCTGCGGCTGATGCGCCCGGACAACTTCGAGGACATCTCCGCCGTCGGCGCGCTCTACCGGCCGGGCCCGATGGGTGCGAACTCGCACACCAACTACGCGCTGCGCAAGAACGGCCAGCAGGAGATCACGCCGATCCACCCGGAACTGGCGGAGCCGCTGGAGGAGATCCTCGGCCAGACCTACGGCCTGATCGTCTACCAGGAGCAGGTCATGGCGATCGCGCAGAAGGTCGCCGGGTACTCCCTCGGCAAGGCCGACCTGCTGCGCCGCGCGATGGGCAAGAAGAAGAAGTCGGTCCTGGACGCGGAGTTCGTCGGGTTCGAGGCCGGCATGACGGCCAACGGCTTCTCCGCCGCCGCGATCAAGACGCTCTGGGACATCCTCGTCCCGTTCGCCGACTACGCGTTCAACAAGGCCCACTCGGCGGCCTACGGGCTGATCTCCTACTGGACCGCCTACCTCAAGGCCAACTACCCGGCCGAGTACATGGCCGGCCTGCTCACCAGCGTCGGCGACGACAAGGAGCGCCGGCCGATCTACCTGGCCGAGTGCCGGCGGATGGGCATCAAGGTGCTGCCGCCGGACGTCAACGAGTCCTCCTGGGACTTCACCGCCGTCGGCACCGACATCCGCTTCGGCCTGGCGTCGGTGCGCAACGTCGGGCACAACGTCGTCGACTCGATCGTGCGCGCCCGCGAGGAGAAGGGCGCCTTCAAGGACTTCGCCGACTTCATGCGCAAGATCGACACGGTGGCCTGCAACAAGAAGGTCATCGAGTCCCTGGCCAAGGCCGGCGCCTTCGACTCGATGGGCCACTCCCGGCAGGGCATCGCCGCGGTGCACGCCCAGGCCGTCGACTCGGCCATGGCGCTCAAGCGCAAGGAGGCCGAGGGGCAGTTCGACCTGTTCGGCAGCTTCGGCGACGGCGCGGCGGAGGACGACCCGTTCAGCGGGGCGCTGGACATCGTGATCCCGACGGCGGACTGGTCGAAGTCCGAGCGACTGGTCTTCGAGCGGGACATGCTCGGGCTCTACGTCTCCGACCACCCGCTGCACGGCGTCGAGCACGTCCTCACCGCGCACGCCGACACCCCGATCGCCGAGATCAACGCCGGCGGCGTCGAGGACGGCGCGAACGCGACCATCGCCGGCATCCTCACGTCGGTCTCCCCGCGCACCAACAAGCAGGGCGCGCCCTGGGCCATCGCGACGGTGGAGGACCTCGAGTCGGGCATCGAGGTGCTGTTCTTCCCGAAGACGTGGGCCGAGGTGTCGGAGAAGGTCGTCCGCGACCAGATCGTGGTGGTCAAGGGCCGGATCAGCCGGCGGGACGACCAGCCCTCGCTGTTCGGCTCCGAGGTCACCCTCCCCGAGCTCACCGAGGGTCCCCGCGGGCCGGTGCTCGTCTCGATGGCCGCGGCCCGCTGCACCCCGCCGGTGGTCGAGCGGCTGCGCGAGGTGCTGGGCAGCCACCCGGGCACCACCGAGGTCCAGCTCAAGCTGGTCAACGGCAGCCGGGAGACCGTGCTGCGGCTGGACCAGGGCCTGCGGGTCCGCCCCAGCACCGCGCTCATGGGCGACATCAAGGCGCTGCTCGGGCCGACCAGCGTGGCGCTGCTGTGAGGGCGGTGCGGTCGAGGACACCGCGCTGAGCGCGCCGGGAGCTCCCCGGGACGGCGCGGCCGGCGAGACGGGGTTCACTGGGGACGTGCACAGCGCCGCCGACCGCCCCGGCGAGCCGACGCCGGCCGTGCGGCGCCCCCGCCCGGACGCCGGCGCGCGCTGGCCCGGTGCCGCCGAGCTGCGGGCCGACCGGCCCAGCTCCCTGCTCCTCACCGGCGTGCTGCTGCTCACCGGGCTGCCGGCCGGGCTGCTGTGGTGGGCGCTGGCACCGCGGGCCCGGTTCGAGGTCACCGCGGACGGCCCGCTGGTGCTCGGCCACCCCTCGGCGGAGCTGCTCGCCGCCGACGACGGCGTCTTCACCCTGGTGCTCGCGGGACTGGGCCTCCTGGCCGGCGCGGCCGGGTGGGCGCTGCGCCGCCGTCGCGGGGTCGGCACGCTGATCGCGCTGGCCCTGGGCACGCTGCTGGCCGCGCTCGCCGCCTGGCAGCTGGGGCAGGTGCTCGGCGCCGGCCCCACCGAGGCGCAGCTGGCCGACGTCGGCTCGCAGGTCACCACCGCGCTGAGGCTGAACTCCCTGCCCGCGCTCGCCGTCGGCCCGTTCGCCGCGGTGCTGGTCTACGTGGTCGCCACGCTGCTCGCAGCGGCGGAGGACCTCGGCCGGCCCGGCCCCGCGCCGTCGGTCGTGCCGCCCCCGGTCGAGGGGGCGCTGCCGTCGGAGGTCCGGCCGGTCGAGCCCGATCCCGCCGCGCGCTAGTTGACGCTGCCCGGGCCGGCGAAGCGCTGCAGCGGCGCCGGTACCGCGCCCAGGGTCTCCAGCAGGGTGAGCTCGCGGCGCAGCAGCCGGGACTCCGCCCGCAGCCTCCGGCGGGTCGCCGACTCGGCCAGCAGCGCCTGGCGGTCCTCGGTGGTCAGCAGCGCCGAGGAGGCGACCAGGTAGGACAGGGCGCGCGGATCACCGGCGACCACCGACAGCAGCTGCTCGGCCTCGGGCTCGTCGTCTCCTCCCTCCCCGGTCAGGCTCGACACCGCCGCCACGTACCGGCCGAACAGGTTCCCCACCCCGCGGACGAGCACCTCCAGCGAGCCCCGGGCGACGGCGGTGACCAGCGCGTCGTCCGGGTCGGGCACGCCGCCGTCGGCGGCCAGGCCCTCCTGGTCGCCGGCGGCCTCCTCGGCCGCCTCCTCCTCGGCCAGCCACTCGACCTCCGCGCGCAGGTACGGCGGGTCCTCGGCGACGACGACGTCCAGGAGGCGGAACCGGTCGCCGCCGACGGTGACGATCCGGAAGCCGCCGTCGGGCTGCGGGCGGATCGCCTTCAGCCGGGCCGTGCACCCGACGTCGTAGAGCGCCTCGGCCGGGGCCACCCGCTCGACCTCCCAGCCCTGCCGGATGCCGACCACGCCGAAGAACCGCTCCTGGCCCTCGGGCACGGCCAACAGGTCCCGGATCAGCCGGCGGTAGCGCGGCTCGAACACGTGGAGGGGGAGGACCACCCCGGGGAACAGCGGCGTCCCCAGCGGGAAGAGCGGGATCAGGTCGCCCACGGGCGCTGACACTAGGGGAGGGAGCGCCCGGACCGGGCACCTCGGCCGCCCGTCTACCCTGGGGTGTTCCCGTCCGCGCCCCGGAACCGCCTCGGAGGTCCGCCCGTGCTCGCCCGCATCGACCTGCGTGGGTCCACGTTGCCGGGAGTGCGTGAGCTCTCCGGCCTGCTGCCCCGGGCCGCCACCGACATCGACTCGGTGCTGGCGACGGTCCGTCCGCTCTGCGAGGACGTCCGCGTGCGGGGCGCGCAGGCGGTCCGCGAGATCACCGCCCGGATCGACGGTGTCGACCTCGAGGACTTCGCGGTGCCGCGCGCCGCGATCGACCGCGCGCTGGCCGAGGTCGACCCGGCCGTTCGTGCCGCCCTCGAGGAGGCGATCGCGCGGGTGCGCCGGGTGCACGCCGACCAGGCCCGCACCGACGTCACCACCGAGGTCGTCCGCGGCGGCACCGTCACCGAGCGGTGGGTGCCGGTGCGCCGGGTCGGGCTCTACGTGCCCGGCGGGCTGGCCCCGCTGCTGTCCAGCGTGGTCATGAACGTCGTCCCCGCCCAGATCGCCGGCGTCGAGTCGATCGCGGTCGCCTCCCCGCCGCAGCGCGACCACGGCGGCCTGCCCGACCCCGGCGTCCTCGCCGCGTGCGCGCTGCTCGGCGTCACGGAGGTCTACGCCGTCGGCGGCGCCCAGGCGATCGCCGTCTTCGGGTACGGCGCGGGCTCCTGCGAGCCGGTCGACATGGTCACCGGCCCGGGCAACGTCTACGTGACCGCGGCCAAGCGCCTGCTGCGCGGCCTCATCGGCATCGACTCCGAGGCCGGCCCCACCGAGGTGGCGATCCTCGCCGACGACACCGCCGACCCGGTGCACGTCGCCGCCGACCTGATCAGCCAGGCCGAGCACGACCCGCTGGCCGGCGCGGTGCTGGTCACCACCAGCGAGGAGCTCGCGGACGCCGTCCTCGGGCTCGTGCCCGGCCAGGTCGCCGCGACCAAGCACTCCGACCGCATCACGACGGCTCTGGACGGAAGCCAGTCGGGCGTCGTCCTGGTGGACGACCTCGACGCCGGGCTGCGGGTCGTGGACGCCTACGCCGCCGAGCACCTGGAGATCCAGACGCGGGACGCCCGCGAGGTGGCCGGCCGGGTGCGCAACGCCGGTGCGGTCTTCGTCGGCGCCTGGTCGCCGGTGTCGCTCGGCGACTACTGCGCCGGGTCCAACCACGTGCTGCCCACCGGCGGCTGCGCGCGGCACTCCAGCGGCCTGTCCGTGCAGTCCTTCCTCCGCGGCATCCACGTCGTCGAGTACGACGAGCAGGCCCTCGCCGAGGTCGCCGGGCACATCGACGCCCTCGCCGGGGCCGAGGACCTCCCCGCGCACGCCGCCGCCGTCCGGGCCCGGCAGCGCGCATGAGCCAACCCCACGAAAGCGCTCCGCCGGCGCTCCACGTTCCCGCGGGGACCCCGGCGACGCGGCTCGACGAGCTCCCGCTGCGGCCGGAGCTGCGGGGCCGCACCCCCTACGGTGCCCCCCAGCTGCCGGCCAAGTACCGGCTCAACACCAACGAGAACCCGCACCCGCTGCCCGACGCGCTGCTCACCGACCTCGCCGAGGCGCTCCGGCACGCCGCGGTCGACCTCAACCGCTATCCCGACCGGGACGCCCTGGCCCTGCGCGCCGACCTCGCCGCGTACCTGACCCGCACCGGGGGCGTGTCGCTGGCGGCCGGGCAGGTGTGGGCGGCCAACGGCTCCAACGAGGTGCTCCAGCAGATCCTGCAGACCTTCGGCGGCGCCGGACGCCGGGCGCTGGGCTTCACGCCGTCCTACTCGATGCACCCGATCATCGCCGCCGGAACCGGCACCGCCTGGGTGGACGGCCGCCGCCGGCCGGACTTCACCATCGACCCCGGGGCGGCCGCGGCGCAGGTCCGCGAGGTGGCGCCGGACGTCGTCTTCGTGACCAGCCCGAACAACCCGACCGGCACCGCGGTGGAGCTGGCGACGATCGAGGCGCTGTACGAGGCCACCACCGGCGTGGTCGTCGTCGACGAGGCCTACGCGGAGTTCGCGCGCAGCGGCACGCCGTCGGCGCTCACCCTGCTGGCCGGGCGGCCCCGGCTGATCGTCAGCCGGACCATGAGCAAGGCGTTCGGCATGGCGGGACTGCGGCTGGGCTACCTCGCCGCCGATCCCGCCGTCGTCGACGCGCTGCAGCTGGTCCGGCTGCCCTACCACCTGAGCTCGCTGACCCAGGCGGCCGCGCGGACCGCGCTGACGCACACCGACGCCCTGCTGGCCACCGTCGACGCGGTCAAGGCCGAGCGCGACCGGATCGTGGCCGCGCTGCCGGGGATGGGGCTGACCAGCGTCCCCAGCGACGCCAACTTCGTGCTGTTCGGCCGCTTCGCCGACGCCCCGGCCGCTTGGCAGGCGCTGCTCGACCGGGACGTGCTGGTGCGCGACGTCGGGCTGCCCGGCTGGCTGCGGGTCACCGCCGGCACCGCGGAGGAGACCGACGCGTTCCTCACCGCCCTGGGTGAGGTCGCGCCGGACCACCGCACCACTGAGGGAGGATGAGCGCATGGCGCGGACTGCACGGGTGGAGCGGGAGACCAGCGAGACGAAACTCGTCGTCGAACTGGACCTCGACGGCACCGGGAAGAGCTCGATCAGCACCGGGGTCGGGTTCTACGACCACATGCTCACCGCGCTGTCCAAGCACAGCGGCATCGACCTCACCGTGCGGGCCGACGGCGACCTGCACATCGACGCCCACCACACGGTGGAGGACGTCGCGATCGCCCTGGGGCAGGCGTTCGCCCAGGCGCTCGGGGACAAGAAGGGCATCACCCGCTACGGCGACGCCACGATCCCCATGGACGAGGTGCTGGCGCAGGCGGCGGTCGACCTGTCGGGCCGGCCGTACTTCGTGCACGCCGAGCCCGAGAACATGACGCCGATGATCGGGCCGGACTACCCGACCAGCCTGACCAAGCACGTGCTGGAGTCCTTCGCGTTCAACGCGCGGATCAGCCTCCACGTGCGCGTGCTCTACGCCGGCCGCGACGCCCACCACATCGTCGAGGGCCAGTTCAAGGCGCTGGCGCGGGCGCTGCGCACCGCCGTGGCGCTGGACCCGCGGGTCACCGACGTCCCCTCCACCAAGGGCGCGCTGTAGCCGCATGACGTTCGCCGTCCTGCTCCTCGTCCTCGGCGGGTTCCTGCTCGGCGGGGCGTGGAGCATCTGGAAGGCCGACTCCGACAGCCGCGGCCGCACCGGTCCGCAGGTGCTCTTCGCCGTCGTGCTGCTGGTGGCGGCGCTGCTGGCGACTGCGGCGGGCATCCTGCGGATGGTGTGACCGCGCTGTGACCGGCCTCCGGGAACACCGCAGGTCCAGCCGTAGCTGATCGATACCGTGGGAGCCATGAAGAAGGTCGCCGTCCTCGACTACGGGTCGGGCAACCTGCGCTCGGCCGAGCGGGCGCTGGCCCGCGTCGGCGCCGACGTCACCGTGACCTCCGACCCGCAGGTCGCCCTGGACGCCGACGGGCTCGTCGTCCCCGGCGTGGGCGCGTTCGCCGCCTGCATGACCGGCCTGCGCGCCGTGGACGGGCCGCGGGTGATCGACCGCCGGCTCGCCGGGGGCCGGCCGGTGCTCGGCGTCTGCGTCGGCATGCAGATCCTGTTCGAGCGCGGCGTCGAGCACGGCCAGGACGCCGAGGGCTGCGGCGAGTGGCCCGGCGTCGTCGAGCCGTTGCAGGCGCCGGTGCTGCCGCACATGGGCTGGAACACCGTGGAGGCGCCGGCCGGCAGCGTGCTGTTCGACGGGCTGGCCGACCAGCGGTTCTACTTCGTCCACTCCTACGGCGTGCGCGAGTTCCCGCTCGGTGCCGGCGGCGTCCCGTCCCCGCTGCCGAAGCCGCTGGTCACCTGGGCCGAGCACGGCGACCGGTTCGTCGCCGGCGTGGAGAACGGTCCGCTCTCGGCGACCCAGTTCCACCCGGAGAAGAGCGGCGACGCCGGCGCCCAGCTGCTCAGCAACTGGCTGCGCACGCTGCACTGACCCGCCGTCACTGCAGGGGGAACGGCGGCTGCACCCACCACGGCGCGTCGACCACCTCGACCCGGCGCACCCACTTCACCCACCAGAAGCCGCGCCGTCCCGGGGCGACGAGCCGCACGGGCGCCCCGTGGCCGGCCGACAGCCGGCGGCCGCCGGCGGACGTCGCCAGCACCAGGTGCCCCGCGTCGCGCAGCGGCAGCCGCCGGCGGTAGCCGGTCACCGACACGACGTCGACGCTGCCCTCGGGCGGCAGGTCCGGCAGGTGCTCGGCGAGCAACCGGTCCAGCCGGGTGCCCCGCCACTCCTGGACGGCGAACCAGCCCCCGGTGCAGTCCAGCGCCGCCCGCACCGCGTCCTCGTCGCCGAGGTCGGCCACCGGCACCGACACCCGCCGGTCACCGGCCACCAGGTCCAGGACGCGGTGCTCCGTGGCGGGGACGCCGTCGCCGATCCACTGGGTGACCGGCATCGCGGCGGGGTCGCCGGTGCCGCGCTCGAAGGACCCGGTGCTCCGGCGGCGCGCTCCCGGGACGCCGCCCAGTCCCAGTGCGGCCTCCGTGCCGGCCCAGACCGCCGCCGCCCCCAGGCCCAGCGCCGCGGCGCGCAGCAGTGACCGGCGGGAGAGGTCCGTGCGGCGCGGCCGCTGGCGGCTGCCCCACACGTGCACGACCAGCAGGGCACCAGTGCCCACCGCCGCGCCGACGTGCACCTGCAGCGCGGCGATCCCGCCCGACGCCGGCCACGGCCCGGGCAGCCCGACGGCGTGCAGCACGCCGCTGCCGACGGTCACCGTGACGAGGACGGCGAGGGCGAGCGCGACAACCGGGTCGCGGCGCCCGGCGGTGCGGTGCCGCGACCGCCGGACCACGACCGACTTCCACGGCACCAGCAGCAGGAGCCCCAGCCCGGCGGCGCCGTGCGCGGCCACCACGAGCGACGCGGCGGGCAGCGTCCCGACACCGAAGGACAGCACCCCCGTGCCGCCGGCGACGAGGAGCAGGCCGAGCAGGCCGAGGTTGGTCCGCCGCCCGGCCCGCCGGAGCGGCCCCGGCGTCGTCGGCACCGGTGTCGGCGGCCCGGCCACGGTGTCCAGTGTGCGCCGCGGCCGCGACCGGCCCCGGATCACCACCGGCCGCGGTGCACGACCTCGCCGACCCCGCGCCGGCCGCGCCGCAGCGAGGGGGAGCGCCGGTCCTCGCTCCCCGGGTAGCCGACCGAGACGCAGCCGACCGGCCGGTGGGTCTCCGGCACCCCGAACGCGGCGCGGAAGGACGCCACCCGCTCGGCCGGGACGCCGAAGAAGCAGGCGCCCAGCCCCTCGTCGACCGCGGTGAGCAGCATCAGCAGGGCCGCCATCCCGGCGTCGACGTCCCAGTAGGGGACCGGCCAGCGGGCCTCGTCGCGGTCGGTCCAGCCTTTGTCCGGCTCGGCGTAGCGGTCCAGGTAGGCCGCCTTCGACGACAGCGGCACCACCAGCAGCGGTGCCCGGCGCATCCGGGTCAGCCAGCCGTCCGGGGTGCCGTCGCCGGTGGTCGCCGTCCAGAAGCGCTCGCGCTCCTCCGGGGACTCCAGGACCAGGAACGCCCAGCCCTGGCTGAACCCGGCGGACGGCGCGCGGACGGCGTGCTCCAGCAGCCGCTCGCGCACCTCCGGGGGGACCGGCCGGTCGGGGTCGTAGTCCCGGACCATGCGCCGTCGGCGGACGACGTCGGCGAACTCCACGACCGGCGAGACTGCCACGCGGGTGGGCCGGAGTTCTGTGCCACCCGGCGGAAGGGCGCTCCCCGTCGCCGGACCGGCCGGTGGACCGTGGCCCGCGTCACGGGGCGCCGGCCGGCGCCCGTCCCGGCAGGGGGAGCAGCGCATGGCGACGAGGACGACCCCGCGGCGGCTGCGCGCCGCCGTGAACCTCGCCGACGTCCGCGAGCTGGCCCGGCGGCGGCTGCCCCGCCCGGTCTTCGACATGGTCGACGGCGGGGCGGACGACGAGCTGACCCTGGCCCGCAACGAGGCCGCCTTCCGCGAGCTGCTGCTCAGCCCCGCGTCGATGGCCGACGTCGCCACCGTCGACCCGGCGGTGGAGGTGCTCGGCCGCCGGGTGTCGATGCCGGTGCTGCTGGCGCCGACCGGCGGCGGCCGCGTCGCCCACCGCCGCGCCGAGCCGGCGGTCGCGGCGGCGGCCCGCGCGCACGGCACCGTCTACGTGCAGAGCACCGTGACCGGCTACCCGCTCGAGGAGGTGGCGCGGGCCGGTGGCGGACAGCTCTGGTACCAGCTCTACCTCCCGGAGAGCCGGGAACGGCTGCGGCCGATGGTCGAGCGGGTCGCCGCCGCCGGGTACCGGGCGCTGGTGCTCACCGTGGACACCCCGGTCTTCGGTGGCCGCGAGCGCGACCGGCGCAACGGCTTCTCGCTCCCCGTCCGGCCGCACCCGCGCATGCTCCTGCAGGGCGCCTCCCGCCCGGTCTGGGCGGTGGACTTCCTGCGCGGCAACCTGCCGACCCGGCGGGACGGCCGGCTCTCGGCCTGGGCGACGCAGCGGCAGATCCTGGCCGCCCCGCGCCCGGTGACGTGGGCCGACCTCGCCGTCGTCCGCGACCTCTGGGACGGGCCGCTGGTGGTCAAGGGCGTGCTGCGGCCGCAGGAGGTGCCCGGGCTGCTGGACGGCGGCGTCGACGGGCTGGTCGTCTCCAACCACGGCGGCCGCCAGCTCGACGGCGTGCCGGCCAGCATCGAGGCGCTGCCGGCGGTCGTGGCCGCGGTCGCCGGCCGGGCGGAGGTCTACCTCGACGGCGGCGTGCGGCGCGGCACCGACGTCCTCAAGGCCCTGGCCCTCGGCGCGCGGGCGGTGCTCATCGGCCGGCCCTACCTCTACGGGCTGGCGGCCGGCGGGCAGGCCGGGGTGGAGCGGGTGCTCGAGCTGCTGCGCGCGGAGTTCGTCCGCGCGCTGGCGCTCACCGGCTGCGCCACCCCCGCCGACGTCGACGCCGGCCTGCTGCACCCGGCCCGCTGACCGGCTCCCCGGAGCCCGATGCCCGCACGGCGGAAGTCCCGTGGTGACCGCCGTCCGGCCCGACCTACCGTGACCGGCGGCACACCGAGCTGTGCGGGGCCGGTGCACGGCTCCGCCGTCCGCGGGGACGCGCCCGACGCACGGTCGGCGTCCCGGCTCGGTCGGGAGAGATGAGGTCCACATGAGCGAGATGGTGCGCGCCGCGGTCCAGGTGGGGCCGCGCAAGATCGAGATCCAGGAGTTCCCCCGGCCGGAGGTCGGCCCGGACGACGGTCTCCTGCGCGTGGAGGCCAACGGCCTCTGCGGCAGCGACGTCGAGTTCTACAAGGGGCACCTGCGCCAGGACATGCCGGCGTTCGTGCCCGGGCACGAGCCGATGGGCATCGTCGAGGAGGTCGGTGAGAACGCCGCCAAGCGCTGGGGCGTGCAGCCCGGTGACCGGGTGGCGCTCGAGGTCGTCATCCCGTGCCGCAACTGCTTCGACTGCCTGACCGGCAACTACCAGGCCTGCCGCAACCGCGTCGGCGGCCACGGCGTCACCCCCGTCGACGTCGCGCCGGCGCTGTGGGGCGGCTTCGCCGAGCACATGTACCTCGCGCCGGGCGCCGTCGTGCACAAGATCGACAAGACGCTGCCGACCGAGGTCGCGGCCATGTACAACTCGATGGGCGCCGGCGTGCGCTGGGCGCTGCACTACGGCCAGGTCCGGCTCGGCGACACCGTCCTCGTGCTCGGCGCCGGCCAGCGCGGGATCGCCGCCGTCATCGCGGCCAAGTCGGCCGGGGCCGGCACCGTCGTCGTCACCGGCCTCGAGGCCGACGCGCACAAGCTGGCCCTGGCCCGCGAGTTCGGCGCCGACCACACCGTCGTCGTCGACGGCGACGACGCCGTGGACGTGGTGGAGCGGGTGCGGGAGCTGACCGACGGCCGCGGGGTCGACGTCACCCTCGAGCTCACCCCGATGGCCGCCGGCCCGGTCACCGACGCCCTGCTGGCCACCAAGCACGGCGGCCGGGTCGTCCTCGCCGGCATCAAGGGCGACCGGGAGATCCCCGTCCGCACCGACGTGATCATCAACCGGGCGCTCACCCTCCAGGGCGCCTACGGCGTGGACGCCAAGGCCATGGCCGAGGCGATCGCCCTGATCGAGTCCCGCCGCTTCCCGCTCGAGCGGATGCACACCCACACGTTCGGCCTGGAGGACACCGGGCACGCCATCGAGGTCCTCGCCGGCGAGGTCCCGGGCGAGAACGCCGTCCACGTCTCCGTCCACCCCAACAACTGACGCCCGACCGGAGGGCCCTCCGCATGCTCTGCGACACCCACGCCCACCTGCTGCCGTACGACTACCCGGCCGACGCGCCGGAGTGCTTCCCCCGCATGGAGCCGGTGGACGGCCAGACCGCCCGCACGCTGCTGTTCGGGTCGATGAGGTTCACGGCCAAGGACGTCTTCTTCGACGCCGAGCGCCGCATCGAGGCGATGGACGCCTCCGGGGTGGACGTCGAGGTGATCACCCCGATGCCGCCGCTGCTGCGCTATGACCTGCCCGCGTCCGACGGGCTGTCGCTGGCCCGCCACGTCAACGAGTTCAGCGCCACGCTCGTGCAGGCCGACCCGACCCGGATGATCGCCCTCGGCATGGTGCCGATGCAGGACCCGGACGCGGCGACCGACGAGCTGGCCGCGATCAAGGAGCAGGGGCTCAAGGGCGTCGAGATCGCGTCCAACATCCTCGGCTCCTCGATCGGTCACGAGAAGTTCCTGCCGTTCTTCTCCGAGGTCGAGCGGCTGGGCCTGTCGGTCTTCGTGCACGCCATGCCCTCGCCCACCGAGCGGCTGCCCATGTCGGCCATGGGCACCTACGTCGTGGGCATCGAGGGCGCCTTCGCCGCCGCCTCGATGGTCACCGGCGGCACCGCGGCCAAGTGCCCCGACCTGCGGATCTCGTTCAGCCACGCGGCCGGCGGCTTCCCGCTGATGATCCCGCGCCACCAGTACTTCTGGGGCGGCTCGTGGAACGAGGAGCCGAGGAACCCCGAGCGCGCCGTCATGCCCGACGACGGCCCCTCCCCGCTGGAGTACGCGCGGCGCTTCTTCTACGACTCGCTGGTCTTCGACCGGCGCGCGCTGACCTACCTCATCGAGCTGCTGGGGTCCGACCGGCTGCTGGTGGGCTCGGACTTCCCGGCGATGCCGCGCGAGGAGCCCGCCGGCCGGACGCTGCGGTCCATGGGCCTCGACGACGACGTCCTCGAGGACATCCTCTGGAACAACGCGTTCCGCTGGCTGGGCATGGAGCCCACCCGCTGAGCGCCTCCGGCGCCGGGGCCCGCAGGGGTCCCGGCGCCGGTCAGCCGTGCGTGTGCGCGCTGCGCCGGGTGGGCTGCGCCGAGGGCGCGCCGAGCGCGCGGGAGATGCCGCGTGCGGTCGCGTTCAGCACCGGCACCAGCGCCTGGGCCTGCACCGTGCCCTGCTCCACCGTCACGCCCAGGGCCGCCACCACCTCGTCGCCCGCGCCGCGCACCGGGACGGCCACGGCGAGCGCCGGCACGTCGGCGGTCAGCTGGTTCTCGGCGATCCCGACGCCGGTCCGGCGCACGTCCGCCAGCCGGCGCCGCAGCACCTGCGGATCGGTGATCGTCTCCGAGGTGAAGCGCTTCAGCGGCCCGCTGAGGACCTCCTCCTGGACCTCCGGCGCGGCGAAGGCCAGCAGGACCAGCCCGGTGCCGGTCACGTGCAGCGGCCACCGCCCGCCGATCCGGCTCATCAGCTTGACCGCGCCCCGGGCCCGCAGCGCCTCCACGTAGACGACGTCGGAGCCATCGCGCACTCCCAGGACGACATTGGCCCGCGTGGCCTGGTGCAGGTCGTCGAGGTAGGGCACGGCGACCTCGCGCAGCTGCAGGCCGTGGGGGGCCAGGGCGCCCAGCTCGAGCAGCCGCAGGCCGATGCCGTACCGCCCGTCGGGGCCCCGCTCCAGGGCCCCCCACGTGCGCAGCTCCCCGACGAGCCGGTGGGTGGTGGTCAGCGACAGCCCCGACCGGCGGCTGATCTCACTGAGGGTCAGGGCGGCGTGGGCCGGGCCGAACGCGTCCAGGACGGCGAGCACCCGGCCGGCCGCGGTGGCGCCGGCCGAGACGCGGCCGGCCACGCGCCGGTCGATCTCCCGGCCGGGTCGTTCGGCCGGGGGGAGCGCTCTCGTCGTCGTCACCCGCAGCCTCCCGCCCCTGCCCCGAGGGCAGCATCCAGCACCGGGGCACGGCGTGTCCCGGCCCACTGTCGGTCCGCCGGTCGAGGGTGTCAAACGGGGCCGCCCGGGGCACAGCCCGATCGGCAAGGCGGGGTTGCGTCCCGTCCCGGTGCGGACTGGCTGGTCCGCCGCGTGGGGCCCAAGTTGTCTTCCGCGAGGCGAAAGCGGCGGAGCCCCGGAGCGGCCCCCTCCCGGACTCTGGACCGGCCGCCAGTGACCCCCATCACTGAGCCATGCGACCGATCGAGCGAGTCCTCGACGTGCAGCTCCACCGTCCACCCCAGAGTCACCGAGGCCCCAAGGGGAGCACCTACATGAAGCAACGGACGATCCTGTCCCTTCTCACCGCCGCTGCGCTGGCGTTGTCAGCCTGCGGCGGTGGCGGCGATTCCGGAGGCACGGCCGCCGGCACCGCGGGACCGGCGGGCGAGCCGCAGCAGGGCGGCGAGCTGACCGTCCTGGAGGACGCCGCCTTCGCCGGCAGCTGGCCGGCCGGCATCGACCCGGCGACCAACACCACCGGTGGCTCCAACATCGCGATGATGCAGGCGGTCTTCGGTGGCCTCTTCCTGCTCAAGGCCGACGACGACGGCTCCAACGCCGAGGTCACGCCGAACCAGGCGGAGAGCTACGAGTTCTCCGAGGACGGGCTGACCTTCACCGTCAAGCTGCGTGAGGGCATCCAGTTCAGCGACGGCACGCCGCTCGACGCCGAGGCCGTCCGCTTCAACTGGGAGCGCGACCTCGCCAACCCCTGCACCTGCAAGCCGACCTGGCCGCTGGCCGAGGGCGGCATCCAGGTGATCGACCCGCTGACCATCCAGCTGTCCTTCACCCGGCCCTACCCCGCGGTGCTCGCGTCCTTCCCGTCGGCGAACGTCAACTGGATCGCCTCCCCGACCGCGCTCGAGGCGCAGGGCGAGGACGCCTTCAAGATCACCCCGGTCGGCGCCGGTCCGTTCACGGTCGTCGAGAACCAGCTCAGCTCGGTGCTCGAGCTCGAGCGGAACGAGAACTACTTCAAGGAGGGCCTGCCCTACCTGGACCGGCTGACCTTCCAGTCGATCGGTGGCGACCAGCCCGCCTACCAGGCGCTGCAGGCCGGCCAGGCGCAGGCCTACGAGGGCCTCAACACCACCCCGCTGCTCGAGCAGGCGCAGGCCAACCCGCAGCTGCAGGTGACGATCCAGCCGGCGACGTCTCCCTACGTCATCCAGCTGAACACGAAGATCGCGCCGTTCAACGACGCCCGCGCTCGTGAGGCCATCTACCGGGCCACCGACTTCGAGGCCATCAACGAGGGCATCTTCGGCGGCCAGTACGAGGTGAGCCAGGGCTTCACCGGCCCCGGTGGCCTCTTCTACGAGCCCGAGGTCGAGGGCTACCCGGAGTACGACCTCGACCGGGCCAAGGAGATCGTCGAGGAGCTCGGCGGCATGACGATCCGGCTCGGCACGATCAGCAACTACGTCGCCACCCAGATCAACACCGCCCTGCAGACGCAGTGGCAGGAGGCCGGCATCGACGTGGAGATCAACGACTACCAGCTCTCTGGCGTCATCCAGGAGTTCACCGGCGGTCAGTGGCAGGCCATGCTGCAGACCGCGGGCGCCTGGGACCCGGCGGCCGGTGTCGGCGTCGGCTTCCGGTTCAACTCCGGTGTCCCGTACAGCGGCGTGGCGGACCCGAAGCTCGACCAGCTGCTGAACGACGCGGCCTCGACCCTGGACGAGACGCAGCGGGCCGACCTCTACCGGCAGGCCGCCGAGCTCATCGCGCAGAACTTCTACGCGCCCTTCGGGCTGGCCTTCGCCCCGGCCAACCTCGCCGCCGTCGGCGTGCACGGCCCGGGCCTCACCACCAAGATCCCGCCGATCCTGGTCAACGCCGGGGTCATCTGGGACGAGGTCTGGCGGGAGCAGTGACCGCCACCGCAACAACCCCGCGGGTCCCGGCTGACAGCCGGGGCCCGCGGGCCTCCCGCCTCTCCCGGGTCACCGGGTCGCCGGTCCTCCGGCTGGTCGTCAAGCGCCTGCTGATGGCCATCCCGATCATGCTGGGCGTCACGATCCTGACGTTCTGGGTGCTCAGCCTGATCCCCGGCAACGCCGCCCAGCAGCTGCTGGGCCCCGAGGCCACGCCCGAGGACATCGCGCTCCTCGAGCAGCAGCTCGGCCTCGACAAGCCCGGGCTGGAGCGCTACCTGGAGTGGCTGCAGGGCGCCGTCACCGGTGACCTCGGCCAGTCCATCGTCAGCCGCCAGCCGGTGAGCGACATCCTCGCCCAGCGCCTCCCCGTGACCGCCGAGCTCGTGTTCCTCGCGTTCGTCGTCTCGCTGCTCCTGGCCATCCCGGTGGCCCTCCTCGCCGCCCACAAGCCGGGCGGGATCCTGGACCGGATCAGCATGGTCGTCAGCACGCTGGGCCTCTCGGTCGCCAACTACGTGCTGGCGCTGCTGCTGGTGCTGGTGTTCGCGGTGAACCTCGGCTGGCTGCCGGCCATCGGCTTCGTCCCGCTGGAGGACGGGCTGTGGCTCAACCTCAAGTCGATGATCCTGCCGTCCGCGGCGATCGGCCTGCCGCTGTTCTGCTTCTACACCCGGTTCCTCCGCGGCGACCTCGTGGACCAGATGCAGCAGGAGGAGTACGTCACCACCGCCCGCGCCAAGGGCGTCGGCTCCTGGTCGGTGCTGCTCAAGCACGCGTTCCGGAACTCGTCCTTCGGCCTGATCACCATCGTCGGGCTGAACCTGGGTGCCCTGATCGGCGGCACCGTGATCATCGAGCAGATCTTCGCGCTGCCGGGTATCGGTCAGATGCTGCTGCAGGCCATCAACACCCGTGACTTCGTCGTCGTGCAGGCGGCGGTCGTCATCTTCGCGCTCGTCGCGGTGCTGGCGAACCTGGTCGTCGACATCCTGTACGCCGTCCTGGACCCGAGGATCCGCTATGGCAGTCGTTGAGCCGGCCCCGTCGTTCTCCATCGGCCCCGAGATCGACGAGGCCGAGGCCAAGATCGGCGGCCGTGGTCGCCGCTGGGGCCACAACCTGGGCACCTGGATCCCGGCCGGCCTGATCGCCTTCGTGGTGATCGCCTGCTACCTGGGCCCCACGCTGCTGTCCCTGCCGAGCCCCGTCGGCGGCAACATCCTGGAGAGCAACCTGCCGGCGTTCTCCCCGGGGCACATCCTGGGCACCGACCCGAACGGCAACGACATCCTGTCGCGGCTGCTCCACGGCGGTCAGTCCTCGCTGTGGATCGCCGTGGCCGTGAACCTGCTCGGCCTGGCCATCGGCGGGACCCTCGGGGCGCTGTCGGGCTACGTCGCCGGGATGGTCGACACGCTGATCATGCGCATCCTCGACGTGCTGATCGCCTTCCCGTCCCTGGTGCTCACCCTCGCGGTGGCCCAGGCGCTGGGCCCGTCGATGACCAACACGATCCTGGCGCTGGCCTTCTTCAGCATCCCGGCGTTCGCCCGGGTGGCCCGCTCGGCGGTCCTCCGGCTGCGCGAGATGCCGTTCATGGCGGCCGCACAGCTGGCCGGGACGCCGGCGCGCCGGATGCTGTTCAAGCACCTGGCGCCCAACATCGCCCCGCAGCTGATCACCTTCGGCATGCTGGGCATGGGCATCGTGATCATCATCGAGGGCGCGCTGAGCTTCCTCGGTCTCGGGATCCCGGACCCTGCGCCCAGCTGGGGGAACATGGTCGCGACCGGTCAGCTCAGCCTCTCGGCCACGCCGATGCTCGTCGTCTGGCCGAGTCTGGCCCTGCTGATCACCGTGCTCGCCTTCAACCTCCTCGGCGAGAACCTGCGGGCACGTTGGAGTGGTCGATGAGCAAGCGAACGGCGACCTACGCCGCGGGGGAGGCCCAGGTGTCCGAAGGAGTCATCGACCCGGTGTCGATGGGCAAGCCGTCCCGGGTCACCCCGGCGCAGCCGGGCGAGCCGCTGCTGGTGGTGGAGGACCTCCGGGTCCAGTTCTCCCGCGGCGGCCGGAAGATCAACGCGGTCAACGGGCTCTCCTACGAGCTCGTCCCCGGCGCGATGATGGCGATCATCGGCGAGTCCGGGTCGGGCAAGAGCGTGAGCTCGCGCGCGCTCATGGGCCTGCTCCCGCCGACGGCGAAGATCACCGGCTCGGCGCGGTTCGAGGGCCGCGAGCTGATCGGCATGGCCGAGAAGGACATGCGGGCCCTGCGCGGCGGCGACATCGCCATGGTGTTCCAGGACCCGGCCCGGTCGCTCAACCCGACCATGAAGATCGGCACGCAGATCACCGAGGCGGTCCGGCTGCACAGCGACCTGGACAAGAAGGGCGCGCACGCCCGTGCGGTCGAGCTGCTCAAGCTGGTCCGGCTGCCCGCCGCCGAGCGGCGCTTCCACGAGTACCCGCACCAGCTGTCCGGCGGTATGCGCCAGCGCGTCATGATCGCCATCGCCCTCGCCGGCGAGCCGCGGCTGCTCATCGCCGACGAGGCCACCACGGCGCTCGACGTCACGACGCAGGCGCAGATCATGGAGCTGCTGGTCGAGCTCCAGCAGCGTCTCGGCATGGCGGTCATCATGATCAGCCACGACCTGGGGCTGGCGGCCAGCTACGCCCAGGACGTCGTCGTCATGTACGCGGGCCGCGCGGTCGAGCAGGCGCCGACGAAGACGCTGTTCGCCAACGTCCGCATGCCCTACACCCACGCCCTGCTGGGGGCCATCCCGGCCCTGGACCGGGAGCCGCACTCGCTGTTCGAGGTGACTCCCGGGCAGCCGCCGGACCTGTCCGCGCTGCCCAAGGGCTGCCCCTTCCGGCCCCGGTGCTCCAACGCGACCGACAAGTGCCTGGAGACCCCGCCCCTCACCGAGCACGAGCCCGAGCACCACTGGGCGTGCTGGCACCCCGTCGGGGCCGGTACCGCCACCGCGAACGGAGAGCAGCGATGACCGCCGTCGAGGAGCGCATGACGGGCGACCGGGCGGAGGCGCGCACGCCGCTGCTGAGCGCCCGCAACCTCGTCCAGGAGTTCCCCGTGCGCGCCGCGGGCGGCGTCAAGGGCGGCGTCGTCCACGCCGTGTCGGACGTGTCGTTCGACATCTACCCGGGGGAGACCCTCGGCGTGGTGGGCGAGACCGGCTCGGGCAAGTCGACCCTGGCCCGGTCGGTGATCCAGCTGCCCCGGCCGAAGTCCGGCGTCGTGGAGTTCCAGGGCAAGGACCTCATGACGCTGGGCCGCCGGGAGCTCAAGGAGTCCCGCCGGCAGATGCAGATGGTCTACCAGGACCCGTTCGGCTCGCTGAACCCGCGCTGGCGGGTGACCGAGCTGGTCGAGGAGCCCCTGGTCGGCCACGGCTGGGGCAACGCCGACTCCCGGAAGCGGCGGGTGGAGGAGCTGCTGGACCTCGTCGGGCTGGACCCGTCCCAGTACGCGAAGCGCCGTCCGTTCGAGCTCTCCGGTGGCCAGTGCCAGAGGGTGGCCATCGCCCGCGCCATCGCGCTGGAGCCGGCGCTGATCGTCGCCGACGAGGCGGTCTCCTCCCTCGACGTGCTGATCCAGGCGCAGGTCCTCAACCTGTTCGAGAAGCTGCGGCGGGAGATGAACCTCTCCTACCTGTTCATCGCCCACGACCTGGCGATGGTCAAGCAGGTCAGCGACCGGGTGGCGGTCATGTACCTCGGCCAGCTGGCCGAGATCGGCCCGTCCGAGGCCATGTACCGGCAGCCGCTGCACCCGTACACGTCGGCGCTGCTGGACTCCATCCCGCGGGTCGACCCGGTCACCGGGGCCGCCCACCGGCCGGTCGCGCTGCCGGGCGAGCCGCCGTCGCCGATCGACCCGCCCAGCGGGTGCCGGTTCCGCACCCGCTGCCCGCGGGCCCAGCAGAAGTGCGCGGACGAGGCGCCGAAGCTGGTCGAGCACCAGCCCGCGCACCAGGTGGCCTGCCACTTCCCGCTGGACCTCCCGATGCCGGAGGTCCCGAAGGCGACCGGTGGGGCCAGCCTGCCCGGGGAGTCCCCGACCGCGAAGCCACCGGCCGGGTCCACGGTCGTCTGAGATCCCACGTCGGCCCGCCGGTTCCGCCGCGCGGGAAGGACGTGGAGCCGGCTCGCGCGCGCGCCTAGCGTTCCTCCCAGGGACGGCGCCGCGCGGGCCGGCGTCCACGGAGCGAGGAGAGACGTGTTCGACACCATCATCGACCCGACCGTGGGCGCACCCGGCGACGAGCGGGGACGCACGGCGCTGGCCTCCCGCCCCGGCGGGCTGAACGGCCTGCGCCTGGGCCTGCTCGTCAACACCAAGCGCAACGCGGCGGACTTCCTCGAGGAGGTCGCCGCCCTGCTGGAGTCCGAGCACGGCGTGACGACCGTCCTCACCCGGACCAAGCCGAGCATCGTGCACCCGGCCCCGCCGGAGATGCTCGAGGAGTTCCGCGGGGAGACCGACGTCGTGGTCGTCGGTGTGGGCGACTGCGGGTCCTGCAGCGCCTCGGCGATCGCCGACGGGCTGCAGCTCGAGGCCGCCGGCATCCCGGCCGCGGTCATCTGCAGCGACGCCTTCCGGGTCAGCGCCGACGCCATGGCCGGCCTCCAGGGCACCCCGGGGTACGAGTACGTCACCACCGCGCACCCGGTGGCGAGCCTCTCCCGGGAGGGTGTGCGCGAGCGCGCCGTCCAGGCGCTGCCCGAGATCGTCGGCATGCTCACCCGCTCCTCGGTGGCGGTGGCCTCATGACAGCGGTCGACGACCCGGCGCGGACCGCGAGGGAGGCGATCCGGTACTGCTACGAGCAGGGCTGGACCGACGGCCTCCCCGTCGTCCCCGCCACCCGGGAGGACCTCGACGCCTTCCTGGCCACCACCGACCGCGACCCCGACGAGGTCATCGGCGCCCAGGCCCACCTCAACCGCCGGGTGACCGTCCGGCAGGCCGCGGTCAACGCGATCATGGCCGGCTGCGAGCCGGAGTACTTCCCGGTCGTGCTGGCCGCCTGGGACGCCCTCAACGGCGAGGCCTCCACCAACGGCGGGGCGTGGCAGTCCACCAGCGGCCCCGCGCCGCTGCTGGTCGCCAACGGCCCCATGCGCGGGCGGCTGGGCATCAACTGCGCCGGCGGGGTGTTCGGTCCCGGCTTCCGGGCCAACGCCACCATCGCCCGCGCCATCGGGCTGCTCGTACGCAACGGCTACGGCATCAAGCCGCAGGAGCTCGAGCAGGCCACCCAGGGCGTGCCCGGCCGCTGGCAGCTGCTCATCGGCGAGCACGAGGAGCTCTCCCCGTGGGAGCCGCTCAGCGTCGTCGGCGGCCTCGAGCCCGGCGTCGACGCGGTGTCGGCCGTGCTCATCCGCTGCTGCGAGTACGTCGACAACCGGCACACCGACAGCGCCGAGGCGGTGCTGCAGGACTTCGCCGACTCGCTGGCCCGCATCGGCGCCTACCTCGGCGTCCGGCACTCCAGCGGCGGCCTGGTGCTCGGCCCCGAGCACGCCCAGACCCTCGCCGACGCCGGGTACAGCCGCGCCGACGTGCAGCAGTGGCTGTTCGAGCACGCCACGCACACCGAGGCCGAGCTCGCCGCCGCCGGCAAGGGCGGCGGTGCCCCCGTTCGGGACGGCGTGGTGACGATGATGCCGTCGGCCGCCGAGATCCCCGTGATCGTCGCCGGTGCGGCCAACGCCGCGATCTCGATGGTGTTCCGTCCGTTCGGCTGGGCCCCGTGGTCCGGCCGCTCCGTCCCCGTCCGCTGGTCGGCCTCCTCGCGGCCGACCGCTCTCCAGGAGGTGTCCCCGTGAGCATCGACCAGGCTCAGCTCGACCAGTTGAAGCAGACGCTGCAGGCCGACGACTACCGGCTCGACGTGGACGTCACCGGCGACGGCGCCGACGTCTCGATCGTCGCCGGCCCGGACGCGTGCGAGGAGTGCCTCGTGCCCAAGCCGCTCATGCAGTCGATGCTCGCGCCGGTGCTCGGCGTCCAGCCGGAGAGCATCCGGCTGACCTACCCGACCGACGTCAGCTCCTGATCCGCGCCGGGCGGTCGCGGGCTGACCGGCCCGCCGCCGTCCGGACACCCGCCGCAGGGACCCGCGGGTGAGGGGAGTGCCCTCACCCGCGGGTCTCCGGCATGCCCGAGCACCCGCTGCAGGCTCACTGCAGCCCGATCGAACGGAGCACGGAGTGGAGATCTCCCTCGAGGGGAAGGTCGCGCTGGTCACCGGCGTCGGCCCCAACATCGGCAGCGGCCTCGCGCTCGCCCTCTCCAAGTACGGCGCGAAGGTGGCCTGCAACGACGTCGACGACGACGTGATCAAGACCGCGATCGCCCGGATCGAGCGCAACGGCGGCGAGGCGATGGCCGCCCCGGGTGACGTCACGGACGAGGCCGCGGTGCAGGGCTACGTCGACGCCGTCCTGGAGCAGTGGGGCCGCATCGACATCCTGGTCAACAACGCTGCGATGCTGGGCGGCAAGGGCGTGCTCGACGAGACCGCCGAGACCTTCGAGCGGTCGATCAAGGTCTCCGGCCTCGGCTACTTCCTCAACACCAAGATCGTCGGCCGGGCGATGGCCGAGCGCGGCATCCGCGGCTCGATCGTCTGCATCTCGTCGTCCAACGGCTGGAACGGCTCGGCCGGCGTCATCGCCTACGCGTTCAACAAGGGCGGCGTGAACAACTTCGTCCGGGCCGCGGCCATGGACCTCGCGCCCTACGGCATCCGGGTGAACAGCTACACCCCGACCGCGCCGACCATCGACAACCCCGAGCTGCTGGCCCAGCTGGCCGCCCAGGGCCGGCCGGCCGACATGCTCAACGCCGGCCGGAAGGGCGGCGGCCTCGGCGGCAACACCGGGGACGAGCCGTGGCGGCGTCCGGCCCGCTGGTCGGGCGAGCGCCCGCCGCTGGTGCCCATGGGCAGCACCGGGACGCCGACCGACATCGGGCACGCCGTCGCGTGGCTGTGCTCGGACTACGCGCGGCTGATCACCGGCACCGACCTCGTGGTCGACGGCGGCGCGCGGGCGAAGAACTTCGCCTACTTCCCGGCCGACCCCGAGGATCTCGCCGGCCCGGTCCCGCTCATCCCGCTGGACGAGACCCCGCTGCCCTGACCCGGCGCCCGGCGCGGACCGGGCATCCGGGCCGACCGTGTGCGCGGATGCGCAGTTCTGGGCGGGAAGTTGCGCATCCCCGCACACCGACGCCGAGGGGCAGCGCTTCCAGGGCGGACGACAGAGGCCGGCCCCAGCGGATACGGCGGGGCCTGCCCCTCACGGGGTCGGTCAGCTGGGGTCGTGGCGGGGGGAGGGGAGGCGCTTCTCCGGCGCGTAGATGGTGTGCGCGGTCAGGAACGGGATCGCCGCGGCCCGCACCTCGTCGATCGGCTCGTCGGGGAAGGCGGCCAGCGTGGTGTCGAACCGGTCGCGCACGCCGTCCCTGAACTCCGGGTGGGTGAGGATGAACAGGTCGTTGCGGCGGACGCCCTCGAGCACCCGCTCGCCGGCCTCGACGTAGCTCATGTAGGGCTGGGTCTTGGCCCGCTCGAGGAACTCCGCGGGCGGCGGCGTGTAGCCGCTCTCCCCGTACTGCTCGGGACGACGGGCCACCCCGCCGGCGATGTTGCTGTGCGTAGGCCCGGGGCAGTAGGCCGAGACGCCGATGCCGTCGGGGGCCAGCTCGATGGCCAGCGCCTCCGACAGCGCGATCACCGCGGCCTTCGTCATCGAGTACAGGCCCGCCACGATCGGCAGGAGGCCGGCCATCGACGAGGTGTTGACCACGTGGCCCCCCTGGCCGTGCTTCTGGATCCGCGGCACGAAGGCGTGGATCCCGTGCGCGACGCCCTTGATGTTGACGTCGATGACCCAGTCCCAGTCCGTCGGGGTGGCCTTCATGACCGGCCCGGTCAGGCCGATCCCGGCGTTGTTCACCAGGACGTCGATCCGCCCGTAGCGGCGCTCGGTCTCCTCGGCGGCGCGCTCGACGGCCTCCCGGTCGGTCACGTCCAAGACCACCGAGTCGACCTGGAGCCCGGCCGCGGCGAACTCGGCCTTCGTCTCGTCGATGTGCTCCTGCCGGCGGCCGCTGATGACGACCTGCATGCCCGCGCGGGCGAACGCCAGCCCGATGCCGCGGCCGATGCCGCTGGACCCGCCGGTGATGAAGGCGATCTTGCCGTCGACGTCCTGCATGTGTGCTCCTTCGGATGGGGAGAGAACGGGCCGGGCCCGCACCGCGGGACGGCGGTGCGGGCCCGGGAACCAGGGGGAGTGCGGCCTCGGTCAGCCGTCGAGGTGCTCGGTGTACGGCGCCGACGTGTGCTCGCGGACCACCTCGGGCGTGACGCCCGGAGCGCACTCCACCAGCCGCAGCTGCCCGTCGACGACGTGGAAGACGGCGAGGTCGGTGTAGACGCGGGTGACCACGCCCTTGCCGGTGAGCGGCATCGTGCACTCGGGCACGATCTTCGGCCGGCCCTTGCGGTCGACGTGCTCCATCGCGACCCACACCTGCGGGGTGCCGGCCACCAGGTCCATCGCGCCGCCGACAGCGGGGTTCTTCCCCGGGACGTACCAGTTCGCCAGGTCGCCGGAGGCCGAGACCTGCAGGGCGCCGAGGATGGTGGCGTCCAGGTGGCCGCCGCGGATGATCGCGAACGACAGCGCCGAGTCGGTGATCGCCGCGCCGGGGATCAGGGTGATCGGCTGCTTGCCGGCGTCGGTGAGGTCGGGGTCCTCCTCACCGGGGTCGGCGTCGCCGCCGATGCCCAGGACGCCGTTCTCGGCGTGCAGCACGATCTCCTTGCCCTCGGGCAGGAAGCGGGGGACCAGCAGCGGGATGCCGACGCCGAGGTTGACGACGTAGCCGTCGTGCAGGTCCTGGGCGAGCCGTTCCGCGATGCCCTCGCGGGTGCGGCCGGTGACCGGCGGGGCAGCGGGCATGGTGTCGGTCATCAGGAGGCCTTCCTCGTCGTCTCGGCGGCGGAGCTCGGGGAGCTGGCGGCCTTGCCGGTGGACATGACGACGTGGTCCACGAACACCCCGGGGAGGTGGACGTCGTCCGGGTGGATCGCGTCGACCTCGACGAGCTCCTCGACCTCGGCGATCGTCGTCTTCCCGCACATACCCGCCATCGGGTTGAAGTTGCGGGCCGACAGCCGGAATCGGAGGTTGCCCTTCCGGTCGGCCTTGTTGGCCTTCACGAAGCCGAAGTCGGCGACGATGCCCTCCTCGAGGACGTGCTCGCGGCCGTGGATGAGGCGGGTCTCCTTGGCCGGCACGTGCTCGGCGACGCCGCCGCCGTCGGGGGAGTAGCGCAGGGTGAACGACCCGTCGGAGAGCATCGTGCCGGCGCCGGACGGCGTGAAGAAGGCGGGGATGCCCGCGCCACCGGCCCGCATCCGCTCGGCCAGCGTGCCCTGCGGGATCAGCTCCAGCTCCACCTTGCCGGCGAAGTACTCGTCGTAGAACTCCTGCAGGATCGGGAAGGACGCCGTCACCCGGCGCAGGCGGCCCTCGTGCAGCAGCCGGCCGACGCCGGTGAAGTCGTGGCCCACGTTGTTGACGTAGACGTGCAGGTCGCGGCGGTCGAGCTCGCACAGCGCGTCGATGAGGCCGTCGGGCCGGCCGGAGCTGCCGAAGCCGCCGACGGCGATGGAGGCACCCGAGGGCACGGCGTCCACCACGGACAGGAGATCCTCGCGGAACTTGTCGATCACGGGCGGTCCTTCACGGGGGGAGGGGTCCTTCCACAGGGCGGGCGGGCTCGCGGGCCGGTCGGTGGCGCCCCGGAGGAGCCGGCGGCGCAGGGTCCGGACCGGTACGACCGGGACACGGTCGACGTCGGTCGAGCGGGGAGAGTCCAGCAGCCGGACCGCCCGGGCAGAACCGCATCTTCCACGGGCCGGAAAAGAGACCCAGGGCACAGGGCGGCCGCCGGCCCTCGGGCGGGATCGCTGGCCGCGTGGTCTTCCGTGATGGGGAAGACCTGTGGTCCGCGCCACCCTGGGGGCGCAGGGTGGGATCCGGCCGGGGAGCGCGCTCGTGCAGCGCACGGACGGCCCACCAGGCCGCCGCCGTCGACGAGCACCCCACAGCGGCCGACGTCCAGAACTGGGAAGGAGCCCATATGAGCATGACCACGCGCGCCGCGGTCTGCCGCGAGCCGGGTCGGCCGTGGGAGATCACCGAGCTCGAGCTCGACGACCCGAAGGCCAACGAGGTCCGCATCAAGTTCATGGCGGCCGGGATGTGCCACTCGGACGACCACATCCAGAAGGGCGACGCGATGATGCGTTTCCCGGTGGTCGGCGGGCACGAGGGCGCCGGGATCGTCGACGCCGTCGGCGAGGGCGTCACCCGGGTGAAGGTCGGCGACCACGTGGTCTGCTCCTTCATCCCCGCCTGCGGCAAGTGCCGCTACTGCTCGACGGGCCGGCAGAACCTGTGCGACGAGGGCAAGAACGCCTCGACCGGCGTGTTCCCCGACGGCACCTTCCGCTTCCACGAGAACGGTGAGGACTTCGGCGGGCTGTGCGTGCTGGGCACCTTCTCCCAGTACGCCGTCGTCAGCGAGTACTCGGTCATCGAGATCCCCGAGGACATCCCGTTCGAGATCGCCGCGCTCGTCGGCTGCGGCGTCCCCACCGGGTGGGGCAGCGCGGTGCACCTCGCCGGCGTCAAGGCCGGTGACACGGTGGTCATCTACGGCTCCGGCGGGGTCGGCGCCAACGCCGTCCAGGGCGCCGCGCTGGCCGGTGCCGAGCGCGTCGTCGTCGTCGACCCGGTCGAGTTCAAGCGCGAGATGGCCACCGTCTTCGGGGCCACCCACACCTTCGCCTCGGCGAAGGAGGCGCACGACTTCGTCGTCGAGGCGACCTGGGGCGAGCTGGCCGACCACGCCATCATCACCGTCGGCGTCCTCCACGACGAGGTCATCGCCGACGCCCTGCAGGTCGTCGGCAAGACCGGCCAGGTCTCCGTGACCGCCGTCGGCAACGGCTGGGTGAACGAGCACCCGGGCGTGTTCATCGGGTACCAGCGGCGGATCCAGGGCGGCATCTTCGGCGGGTGCAACCCGCTGCACGACGTCCCGCGCCTGCTCAGCCTGTACCGCTCCGGGAAGCTCAAGCTCGACGAGCTGGTCACCCGGACCTACAAGCTCGAGGACGTCAACCAGGGCTACCAGGACATGCTCGACGGCAAGAACATCCGCGGCGTCATCATCCACGAGCACTGAGGACAGCAGCCATGACCATCGCCCCTCCGGCGCCCACGGCCGGGTCGTCCCTGATCATCGACAATGCCCAGCTCATCGGCGGTGACTGGGTCCCCGCGGCCGGCGGCGAGACGATCGACGTCATCAACCCGGCGACCGGCGACGTCCTCGCCCGCGTGCCGCGCGGCACCGCCGCCGACGTCGAGGCCGCCGTGCAGGCCGCCGAGGCCGCCTTCCCGGCCTGGCGGGACACCAACGCCACCGCGCGCGCCGCCCTGCTGTTCCGCTGGGCCGCGCTGATCGACGAGAACATCGCCGAGCTGGACTCCCTGGAGTCCCAGGAGGTCGGCCGCCCGCACTGGGGTCCGCCGCCCATGTCCGGCCAGCTGCGCTTCACGGCCGGCCAGGCCGACAAGGTGCAGGGCCTCTCGCTGCCGACCTACACCCCCGACGCCCTCGGGCTGACCCTCCGCGAGCCCTACGGCGTCGTCGGAGCGATCATCCCGTGGAACGCGCCCGGCCCGATGTTCGTCACCGACGTCGGCCCGGCGATCGCCGCGGGCAACACCATCGTGATCAAGCCGGCCGAGGACGCCCCGCTCACCGGGCTGGCCCTGGCCAAGCTCGCGCTCGAGGCGGGCATCCCGCCGGGCGTGGTCAACGTCGTCACCGGCTACGGGCACGAGGCCGGCGCGGCGATCCCGGCCCACCCGCGGATCCGGCGGATCAGCTTCACCGGCTCGCCGCAGACCGGTGAGCTGATCATGGCCGCCTGTGCGAAGAACCTCACCCCGCTGCACCTGGAGCTGGGCGGCAAGTCGCCGCAGGTCATCCTCGCCGACGCCGACCTGGACGCCGCGATCCCGGCGATCGCCCGCGGCATCACGCTCAACACCGGCCAGATCTGCGCGGCCGGCTCGCGGGTCGTGGTCGCGCGCTCCATCCAGTCCGAGGTCGTCCAGCGCCTGGCCGAGCACATGTCGCAGGTCAAGGTCGGCCCCTGGTACGAGCAGGTCAACATGGGCCCGCTCATCAACGCCAAGCAGCACGAGCGGGTGCTCAAGTACATGGAGCTCGGCCAGGAGGAGGGCGCCGACCTCGTCCTCGGCGGCGGGCGCCCGTCCGGCGACAAGTACGAGCGCGGCTTCTTCGTCGAGCCCACCCTGTTCGACAACGTCGACCCGGCCATGCGCATCCACCAGGAGGAGATCTTCGGTCCCGTCCTGGGCGTCACCCCGGTGGACGACGACGAGCAGGCGCTCGCGGTCGCCAACGGCACCGAGTACGGCCTGGTCGCCTCCGTCTGGACCCGCGACGTGGGCAAGGCCGTCAAGTTCGCCCGCGGGCTGCAGGCCGGCCAGGTCGCGGTCAACGCCGCCCTGGGCGCCGGGGTCATCGGCGGCCCGTTCGGCGGCTACAAGCGCAGCGGCTTCGGCCGGTCGATGGGCGCCGACGCCGTGCTCGACTACACGCAGGTCAAGACCGTGTCCCTCCGTGGCACCGGGAACTGAGAGGGATCGCATGAGCAGCATCACGACGCGCGCGGCCATCGCGCGGGCGGCACACCGCGGCTGGGAACTCGTCGACCTCCAGCTCGACGACCCCAAGGAGCACGAGGTCCGGGTCAAGTTCGTCGCCTCGGGGCTGTGCCACTCCGACGACCACATCACCCAGGGTGACGCTCCGGTGCGCATGCCCGTGGTGGGCGGTCACGAGGGTGCCGGCATCGTCGAGTCGGTGGGCGCGAACGTCACCCGGGTCAAGCCGGGTGACCGGATCGTCTGTTCCTACATCCCGGCGTGCGGCGCCTGCCGGCCCTGCTCGACCGGGCACCAGAACATGTGCGTCAAGGGCCTCAACGCCGGCACCGGCATGTTCCTCGACGGCACCTTCCGGTTCCACCTCGGCGACGAGGACCTCGGCGGCTTCTGCACCGTGGGGTCGTTCTCGCAGTACGCGGTGATCTCGGAGTGGGCGGCCATCCCGCTCGCCGACGACATCCCCTGGGAGGTCGCCTGCCTCGTCGGCTGCGGCGTCCCGACCGGGTGGGGCTCGGCGGTCTACGCCGCCGGCGTCCGCGCGGGGGACACCGTGGTGGTCTTCGGCTCCGGCGGCGTCGGCAGCAACGCCGTCCAGGGCGCCAAGTACGCCGGCGCCAAGAACGTCGTCGTCGTCGACCCGGTCGAGTACAAGCGTGAGATGGCCACCTCGGTCTTCGGTGCCACGCACGCCTTCGCCTCGGCGAAGGAGGCGCACGACTTCGTCGTCGAGACGACGTGGGGCCAGCTCGCCGACCACGCGATCCTCACCCCGGGTGTGGTGACCGAGAAGATGGTCAACGCCGCGCTGCAGATGACCGGCAAGGGCGGCAAGGTCACCATCACCGGCGTCGGGAAGCTGACCGAGAAGGCCGCGCACTTCCACGCCGGCGCGCTCATCGGCTACCAGCGGCAGGTCCGCGGCGCCCTGTTCGGCGACTGCAACCCGCTCTACGACGTGCCGCGGCTCCTGGGCCTGTACCGGGCCGGCCAGCTCAAGCTCGACGAGCTGGTCACCCGCACGTACAAGCTGGAGGAGGTCAACGAGGCCTACCAGGACCTCACCGACGGCAAGAACATCCGCGGCGTCATCCTGCACGAGCAGTAGGAGGACGACACCGCGGCCGCCGGTCCCCCCGAGGGGGCCGGCGGCCGCGGTGCTGTGCGTGGCCGGTCGTGACCACGGCGTGCCGCCGCCGACCTCGTGGTACGGCGCGAGGCCGGCGACGGCGAGGTGAGGACGGCGCTCAGCGCAGCGCCGTGGCCCCCGGCGTCCGGGAGGCGCGGACGGCGCCGCTGGCCTCGGGCTTGGCCGAGGGGGCACCGAGGGCCCGGGAGATGCCGCGGGCGGTCGCGGCCAGGGCCGGCACGAGCGCGTGGCTCTGCACGGTGCCGCGCTGCACGGTGACGCCGAGGGCGGCGACCACCTCGTCGCGCTGACCGCGCACCGGCACGGCGACGGCCAGGGCGTCGGGCGTCAGCTGGTTCTCGGCGATCGCCACGCCGGTGCGGCGGACGTCGGCCAGCACCCGCCGCAGCACCGCGACGTCGGTGATCGTGTCGGGGGTGAAGCGCTTGAGCGGGCCCCTGAGCAGCTGGTCCTGCGCCTCGCGCTCGGTGAAGGCGAGCAGAACCTGTCCGGTGCCGGTGGCGTGCAGCGGCCACCGGCCGCCGATCCGGCTCATCAGCTTGACCGCGCCGCGGGCGCGCAGCGCCTCGACGTAGACCCCGTCGGAGCCGTCGCGGACGGCGAGGTGCACGTTGGCGCGGGTGGCCTGGTGCAGGTCGTCGAGGTAGGGGAGGGCCAGCTCGCGCAGCTGCAGGCCGTGCGGGGCGAGTGCGCCGAGCTCCAGCAGCCGCAGCCCGATGGCGTACCGGCCGTCCGGCCCGCGCTCGAGGCCGCCCCACTGCCGCAGCTCGCCGACCAGCCGGTGCGTGGTGGTCAGCGTGAGCCCCGAGCGGCGGCTGATCTCGCTGAGCGTCAACGCCGGGTGTGCCGGCCCGAAGGCGGAGAGGACGGCGAGCACGCGGCCCGCGGCCGTGGCCTGCCCCCCGCCGGGGAGCCGCCCGGACGCGCTCTCCGTGGGGGCTGCCGTCACCGTCGTTGCTCCCATCAACGCCCTTTCTCCGGAAGTGGTTGGCACATGCACCCAGCAGGTGGGCGGGGTCACTGTGCGTGCCCGCCACGGTGGAGTCAAGCACGTCACCCGAGCGCGTTCCGGTGCGCCCGGCTTCCACCGGGGGGAAGGCCCGTCGCCCGGCCGGTGTGGTCCCGCACACGATTGGGCGGCAAGGACGGCGGCAGCCACCTCGCCGCCCACCGCGGGGTTGCCGGGCGCCGTCCGCCAGCCGTGATCTGCGTGCCGGCCGGGTCCCCGGGGCCCGGCCGACGGCCCACATCCCGCCGAGACGATCCAAGAGGCCAGCGTGAACCCGTTCCCGACCTGCCCGACCCGACTCCCGGGTGGAGGCGCGTGATGGCCACCCTCGCCGACATCCTCGACCCCACCGGCCAGACCACCCCCCGCATCGGCAGTTCCGCGCTCGCGCCCCGCCGTGCCGACCTGTCCGGCGTCCGGCTGGGCCTGCTCGAGAACACCAAGCACAACGCCGCGCTGCTGCTCGACGAGCTGGCCGGGCTGCTGCAGCGCGAGCACGGGGCCTCGGCCGAGGTGCTGCGCCGCACCAAGACCGCCTTCGCCCTGCCGCTGCCCGAGGAGACCCTCGGCGAGCTGGTCCGCGAGTGCGACGTCGTCCTCACCGGGGTCGGCGACTGCGGCTCCTGCAGCGCCTCGGCCGTGGCCGACGGCATCGCGCTGGAGCGCGCCGGCGTGCCCGCGGCGGTCATCTGCTCCGACGCCTTCACCGCCACCGCCAGCGGCATGGCCGAGGTGCAGGGCGCCCCCGACTACCGGTACCTGACCACCGCGCACCCGGTGGCGATCCTCGACGCCGACGCGGTCCGTGAGCGGGCCCGGCAGCTGCTCCCGCAGGTGGTCGCCACCGTGACCGCCGCCGCGGCGCAGCAGAAGGCTGCCTCGTGACCGTCGCGGAGACGCCGGTCGTCGTCCCGGACGCCGACCCCGAGGCCGCCCAGGCGGCCATCGAGCACTGCTACGCCCAGGGCTGGTCCGACGGCCTGCCGCTGGTCCCGGCGACCCGCTCGCTGGTCGACCGCTTCCTCGCCACCGTCGACCGGCAGCCCGACGAGGTGATCGGCGCGCTGGAGCACCTCAAGCGCACCGTCACCGTCGAGCTGGCCGCCATCAACGCGGCCATGGCCGGCTGCCGGCCCGAGTACTTCCCCGTCGTCCTCGCCGCCTGGGAGGCCGTGCAGCGCGACCGGTCGGCCACCGGCGGCGGCTGGCAGAGCACCAGCGGCCCCTCGCCGCTGCTGGTGGTGAACGGCCCGGTGCGCCAGGAGCTCGGCTTCAACGCCGCCGGCGGCGTGTTCGGCCCCGGGTTCCGCCCCAACACGACCGTCGCCCGCAGCATCGGGCTGATGGTCCGCAACGCCCTCGGCGTCGTCCCGCACGGCTTCGAGCAGGCCACCCAGGGCCTGCCCGGCCGCTGGCAGGTCTGCATCGCGGAGAACGAGGAGGAGAGCCCCTGGGAGCCGCTCTCGGTCGAGGGCGGCGTGCCCGCCGGCACCTCCGCGGTCTCCGGGATGCTCACCCGCACCGTCGAGTACGTCGACAACCGGCACACCGCCGACCCCGAGCAGCTGCTGGCCGACTTCGCGGACACGATCTCCCGCAGCGGCGCGGCGATCTTCCGCCACCACCCGGCCGGGATCGTCTTCTGCCCGGAGCACGCGCAGCTGCTGGCCGGCGCCGGGATGAGCAAGGCCGACGTCCGAGCGTGGCTGGTGGAGCGCTCCGGGCGCACCAAGGCCGACCTGGCCCGCGTCGGCAAGGACGGCGTCGGCGACAACGGCGTCCGCTTCGCCGACGGGGGCACCGACCCCGCCGCGTTCGACCCGCTGTTCGGCGCATCCGGCCCCGAGGTGCTGCCGATCGTCGTCGCGGGCGCGCGCAACGCCGGCATCTCCATGGTCGTGCGCGTCTTCTCCGGCTGGTCGGCCAGTTCGGTGCCGGTCGCCGGCCGCACCACCCCCACGAACCAGGCAGGAGCCGCGCAGTGACCGAGTTCAGCGAGTTGCTCAGCGATCCCTTCGGCGGCGCCGGGGACCCGTGGATGGCCGGCCGGACCGCCCTGGTCACCGGCGGCGGCCAGCAGAGCCAGAACGAGCCCGGCGTCGGCTACGCCATCAGCCGGGTGTTCGCCGCGCACGGCGCGCGGGTGGCCGTCCTCGACCGGGACGAGACCGCCGCGCTGCGGACCGTCGAGGCGATCGAGGCCGACGGCGGCACGGCCATCGCCGTCGTCGCCGACCTGCTCGACGACGACGCCTGCCGACGGGCCGTCCAGGAGGTCGTCGAGCGGTTCGGCGGCTTCGACACGCTGGTCAACAACGTGGCGGTCGGGGACCGGGCGGGCATCTTCGAGGTGACCCCCGAGCGGTTCCACCAGCTGATGGACCTCAACCTCACCACCGCCTGGCAGATGACCCGGCACGCCGTTGAGGTGATGGGCGCGGGCTCCGCGATCGTCAACATCAGCTCCGTCGGCGTCCGGGCCCGCGGGCCGGGCATGGTCTACAACCTGGCCAAGGCCGGCCTGGAGAACATGACCGTCGGTGCGGCCAACACCCTCGGCGACCGCGGCATCCGGGTGAACTGCGTGCAGGTCGGTGCCATCTGGGGCGCGTTCGCCGCGGCGAACATGTCGCAGGAGATGCGTGCGATCCGCAAGGGCTGGTCGGCGCTGGGCACGGAGGGCAGCCCGTGGGACATCGCCCAGTCGGTGCTGTTCCTCTCCAGCGACCGCGCGCGCTGGATCTCCGGCCAGGTCCTGTCGGTCGACGGCGGCCCGAGCAGCCCCAAGCCGCCGAAGCCGGCCCCGATCACCGAGGTCGCCACCCCCGAGGGCGCCCCGGCGGTGCACGCGTGACGGCGCAGCCGGTCGCGCTGGTCACCGGCTGCGGCAAGCCGGACGGCATGGGCCAGGCGATCGCCCGCCGGCTCGCCGCGCAGGGGACGGCGGTCGTCGTCACCGACCTGCAGGCGACCGGGGTACCCAACCGGCAGCAGGAGGACCGCGGCACCGGCTGGGGCGGGGTCGACGCGCTGGTCGCCGACATCACCGCCGGCGGCGGGACGGCGGCGGCCGCGCTGGGCGACGTCGCGGTCGAGGCCGACGCCGAGCGCATGGTCGCCGAGGCGGTCGAGCGCTTCGGCCGCCTCGACGTCCTGGTGAACAACGCCGCCGCGCCGCAGGGGCCGGACCGCGCCGACGTCGCCGACATCCCGGTCGAGGTCTTCGACCGGGTAGTGGCGGTCAACCTGCGCGGGCCGTGGCTCATGTGCCGGGCGGCGGTGCCGGTCATGCGCCAGCAGCGCTCGGGCCGGATCGTCAACATCTCCTCGATGGCCGGCCTCACCGCCGCACCGTTCTCCGGGCCGTACTCGGCGTCGAAGGCCGGCGTCATCGGGCTCACCCGGGCCCTGGCCATGGACCTGGGCCCGTGGGGCATCACGGTCAACGCGCTGTGCCCGGGTCTGGTCGGCACCAGCCGGGCGTTCCTCAGCTCCGGTCCCGACGTCGACGAGGCGGCCCTGCTGGCCTCCCGCGGCCGTGCCATCCCGGTCGGCCGGGTCGGCCTGCCCGACGACATCGCCGCCGCGGTGGCCTTCCTCGCCTCGCTCGAGGCCGGCTACATCACCGCGCAGGCCATCCCGATCGACGGTGGCGGCATGAGCCCGTTCCCGCTGCGACACCCGGAGCCGCTCGCCGCCGAGGCGACGGCCTGACCGCACGCCGGTAGCGACCCGGCAGCCTGCCCCGGACCGTCGGTGGTCCGGGGCAGGCTGCGCGCATGCCGTACACGCCGCCCGACCTCTCCGGCACCGTGGCCCTGGTCGCCGGGGCCACCCGCGGCGCCGGGCGGGGCATCGCCGTCGCCCTCGGCGCGGCCGGCGCCACGGTCTGGTGCACCGGCCGCAGCACGGCCGGCCGGCGCTCGGAGTACGACCGGCCCGAGACCGTCGAGGAGACCGCGGAGCTGGTCACCGCGGCCGGCGGGCGCGGGATCCCGGTCGTGTGCGACCACCTCGACCCGGGGCAGGTCGCCGCGCTGGTGGCCCGCGTCGACGCCGACTCCGGCCGGCTCGACGTGCTGGTCAACGACATCTGGGGCGGCGAGACGCTCTACGAGGAGGGCGTTCCGATCTGGGCGTCCGACCTCGACCGCGGCCTGCGGCTGGTCCGCCTCGGCCTGGAGACCCACCTGGTCACCAGCGCGCACGCGCTGCGGCTGCTCACCCGCCGCCCCGGCGGGCTGGTCGTCGAGATGACCGACGGCACCGACGCGTACAACGCCACCCACGTCCGGCTCTCGGTCTTCTACGACCTGGTCAAGGTCGCCGTCACCCGGCTGGCGTTCTCCCAGGCCGCGGAGCTGCGCCCGGTGGGCGGCACCGCGGTGGCCCTCACCCCGGGCTGGCTGCGCTCGGAGATGATGCTCGAGCTCTTCGGCGTGACCGAGGCGAACTGGCGGGACGGGACGGCGGTCGACCCGCACTTCTGCATCTCCGAGAGCCCCCTGTTCGTCGGCCGGGCGGTCGCCGCCCTCGCCGCCGACCCGGACCGGGCCCGCTGGTCGGGGCGGAGCACCTCCAGCGGCGAGCTGGCTCGCGTCTACGGCTTCCCCGACGTCGACGGCACGCAGCCCGACGCCTGGCGCTACGTCGTCGAGGTGCAGGACGCCGGACGCCCGGCCGGTGACGAGGGCTACCGCTGACCCGCGACTTCTCACACACCGTGATCGACCGACTCGGCAGCGCGAGGACACGGTTGCCCCGCGCAGATCGTGCGTGCGCTCTGAGTTACGAGGCACCAGCATCTCACCCGAGCGAGCCGCCGGGCCCAGCGGCTGGCTGCGCTGCGGGACCGGTCCCCGACGGGGGGACGGCCCGGGTCCGCACCTGCTGCGGGCGCCCTCGCCGCACCCCCGTGGATCCGTCCGAGGGCTCACTGACCACAGGTGACTGATCCGACATCGGGGCCCCGTTCCGACACATGGGCGCCGTTCGGCACCTGCGCGCCTGCGACCGACGACGCCGTCGGTCCACCCGTCCGGCCCGGACCGCTCCTCCGGTCGCCTCCGTCGACGGCACCTCCTCGGGCCGGACACCCCGCGCACCTCCCTCACCGATGTCCTGAAGGGGGAACGTCGTGTCCGACCTGCTGTCCGTGGTCGCCCGCGACTGGCACCTGCTGCTGCCGTTCGGCGTCGTGGGTGTCCTGTCGTGGTCCATCTGGTTCATCCGCAAGGTCCTGTCGGCGCGGTACCGCTCGACGATCAACGACTTCCGGACGACGACGTCGGTCGTCGTGCCGTCCTTCCGCGAGGACCCCGACGTTCTCGACCGGTGCCTCGACAGCTGGCTGGCCCAGCGCCCCACGGAGGTGATCGTCGTCCTCGATGTGGGGGACACCGAGGCGTTCACACGGCTGACCGCGCGGGAGGACGCGCGGCTGACGGTGATCTCCTTCGCCCACCAGGGCAAGCGCTCAGCCCTCGGGGTCGGCATCCGGGCCGCGACCGGCGAGGTGCTCGTGCTGTGCGACTCCGACACCAGCTGGCTGCCAGGGGTGCTGAGTTCGGTGCAGATGCCCTTCGCCGACCCGACGGTCGGTGCGGTCGGCACCCGGCAGAACGTCTACCAGCCGACGTCGAGCCTGTGGCGTCGGGTCGCCGACTGGATCATCAACCTGCGGTACCTGGACTACGTACCGGCGACCGCTCGTGCCGGTGCCGTGGTCTGCGTCTCCGGCCGCACCGCGGCCTACCGGCGCAGTGCCGTCCTGCCGGTGCTCGAGCACCTGGAGCACGAGTTCTTCCTGGGTCGCCGCTGCATCGCCGGCGACGACGGGCGGCTCACCTGGCTGGTGCTGGCCAGCGGGTACAAGACGGTGCACCAGGCCAGCGCGCGGGCGGTGTCGATGTTCCCGAGCACCTTCCGCGCCTTCTGCAAGCAGCGGGTCCGCTGGAGCCGGAACTCCTACCGCTGCTACCTGACCGCTGCGTGGAACGGCTGGCTGTGGCGGGTGCCACTGGTCAGCCAGGTCACCGTGCTGCAGATCCTGCTCACCCCGGTGACGATGTTCGCCGCCGTCTACTACGTCGTCGCGGCTGGTGCGTCCGGACGCGGGTGGCAGGCGCTGTCCCTTGCTCTCGCCTGGGTCGTCCTCGGGCGGGCCATCCGCAGCACGAGCCACCTGCGGCGCCGGCCGTCGGACGTGCTGATCCTGCCCCTGGTGGCCGTCGTCATCGCGCTGGTGGCGCTGCCCATCAAGACCTACGCGCTGTTCACCATGAACAAGCAGGGCTGGCTCACCCGCCGGAGCGACCTCACCGGCGGCGAGGCCCAGGACGAGGCCAGCCTGTCGCCGGCGACCGCGCCGGCGGCCGCTCCCGCCCCGGTGACCGGGTGACCGGGCCCCGCCGGCGACGGGTCACCGGCCGCCGCCTGCTGGTCGCGTTCGTGGTGACCGCGGCCGCGCTCGGGGTCTCCGCCCTCGTCGGGCCGCGATCGGACCGCGCGGTTCAGGCCGCAGGGCCCCCGGGCGCGGCGGTCGCCCTCATCAGGGCGCTGACGGGCGTGGGTGCCGACCGGCAGAGCACCCTGCTCGTCGAGGAGGACCAGCGCCTGCTCACCCTCGTCTCGACCATCCGCCCGGGGTCGGGGCCCTACACCGTCGTGGTGGGTGGCGTCGACACCCTCGTCCTGACGGCGGCCGGACTCGCGTACGGCCTGGCCGACCTCGAGACCCTGGGAGCGGCCCAGGTGCAGCCGGACGGCGCGGTGCTGCTCATCCGGAACGTGTTCGTGGCGCCCGGTGCCCGGCTGGTCGTCGACGCGCCGGGGACGTCCCTGCGCCTGCGCAGCGAGGCCACCGGGTTCGCCTCCCTCGTGGCGTGGAAGGCCGATCTCGAGCTCTCCGGGGCGGAGGGGCAGCGGCTGCGGGTGGCAAGCTGGGACCCGGGCCGCGGCGGACCGGACGAGACGGTCGGCGACGGGCGGGCCTACATCCGCACCGCGGGCGGCGAGATGACCTTCCGGCAGACCGACGTCTCGAACCTCGGCTTCTGGGCGGGCCGGACGAGCGGGGTGGCCTGGACCGGGAGCTCCACGAGTGTCGCCACCGGCTCGGTGACCGACTCCTCGTTCCGGGCCAACCACTACGGCGCCTTCGCCTCCCAGGGCGAGGGGCTCGAGATCTCGGGGACAACCTTCGCGGACAACACGGTGGACGGCCTGTCCCTGCACCGGAGCACCGAGCAGACGACGGTCCGGTCGTCGGTCGCCCACGACAACGGCCGGCACGGCTTCTCCGCCGACCGGGGGTCGGAGTCGGTGCGCTACACCGACGTCACCGCCGTGCGGAACGGCAGGTACGGCATGTACTTCTGCGGCAGCCCACTGGCCGAGGGGGTGTCGGCCGGTGGCGCCTCGTGGCGGACCTACGGGGACGTGGTCATCACCGGCGGGCGGCTCCAGGGCAACGGCCGAGCCGGGGTGCGCGTCGTCGACGGGGACTCGGTCGCCATCCGCGGTACCCGGGTGTTCGACAACCGCGACGGCATCCTGATCGAGGGGACCTCGGCACCGACCACCGTCGAGGACACGGTCGTCTCCGGGGACCACCGCTTCGGCATCTCGGTGCAGCGCGGCGCGGCGACCGTCTCCGGCAACGAGGTCACGGGCGGCGAGACGGCCATCCGGGTGGAGGACGCGACCTCGGACGTCGTCGGGAACACCGTCGCAGGGGCCTCCGACCACGGCATCTCCGTCGTCGGCACGGTGCGTGACTCGTCGGTACAGGGCAACACCGTCGCCGGCCAGGGGCCCAGCGGCCTGGACACCTTCCGGCTCTCGGGCTCCTCCTCCGTGCACGTCTCCGGCAACGACGTCGAGGGCTGGGAGCGGGACCGGGACAACTGGGACTACTGGGCCGGCTTCGTCCCCGACCACCCCACGCTCGTCCTCTGGGTCCTGGTGCTGGGCCTCCCGCTGGCGCTCGCCCTGCGGGCGCGGCGTCGCCCGCTGACCCCGGGCACGGCGCCCTACCCGGACCCGGTGCTCCGGGAGCGGCCGCCGGTGCTGCGCGTGGACGTCGGCCGCGCCACCCCCTCGTCCGGGGCGTCGGCATGACCCGGGTCGCCTCCCGGCACCCCGCGCGCCGGCGGATCGGGTGCTCCGCCGTCCTCCTGTGGCTGCTCGCGGCCGCCGCCTGCACCTCACCCTCCGACGACGGCCCGGACGCGAGCGGGTCGTCGTCCGCGCCGGCCTCGTCCGCGACCCCCTCACCGCCGGACCGGCCCCCGGGCGTTCCGCCGCCGGCCGCCGGCACGCCACCGGCGGAGTGCACCGGGAGCGAGGTGGTCGACGTCACCGACGCCGCCGGCCTGCAGCGGGCGCTGGACGACGCCCGGCCCGGCCAGGTGATCCGGCTGGCCGACGGCCGGTACGCGGGCAACTTCCTCGCCACCGCCCAGGCCGCGCCGGGTGCGCCGATCCGGTTGTGCGGAGGCCGGGGCGCGGTGCTCGACGGGGGTGAGGTCGACGGCGACTACACGCTGCACCTGAGCGGGGCCACGCACTGGCACGTCAGCGGGCTGACCGTCACCGGCGGGCAGAAGGGGGTGATGGTCGACGCCGGGTCCGGCATCCGCCTCGAGGGCCTGCTCGTCACCTCGATGGGCGACGAGGCGATCCACCTGCGCACGCACAGCAGCGACAACGTCGTCGCCGGGAACACCGTCCGCGACACCGGGCTGCGCAAGCCCAGCTTCGGCGAGGGGATCTACGTGGGCAGCGCGGAGAGCAACTGGTGCCAGCTGACCGACTGCCAGCCCGACCGCAGCGACCGGAACCTGATCGAGGGCAACGACGTGGCCGGGACGACGGCGGAGTCGGTCGACGTCAAGGAGGGGACCAGCGACGGCGTGCTGCGCGGCAACACCTTCGACGGCGCCACGATGGTGGAGGCCGACTCCTGGGTGGACGTGAAGGGCAACGGCTGGGTGGTCGAGGGGAACGTCGGGACGTCCTCGCCGGAGGACGGCTTCCAGGTGCACGAGGTGGTCGACGGCTGGGGGCGCGACGTCGTGTTCGCGGGGAACCGGGTGGGCCGGGTCGCCGGCTACGGCATCAACGTCGCCGGACCGCGGGAGCTCCGCGCCAGCGTGACGGTGACGTGCGACAACCAGGCGGACGCAGTGGGAGGCCTGAGCAACGTGGAGTGCAGCGGCCGGCGCTGAGGTCGTCGACCGGCGGCGACCGACCGGGAGTCGGTCGACGAGCGTGGTCAGGAGTGTCGGATCCGCGGCTCACTAGCCTGTGACGCGTGCCGAAGCTGCAGCTGCTCCCCGCCGTCGACGTCGCCGACGGCCAGGCCGTCCGTCTCGTGCAGGGGGAGGCCGGCAGCGAGACCTCCTACGGGGACCCCCTCGAGGCGGCGATGACCTGGCAGCGGGACGGCGCGGAGTGGGTGCACCTCGTCGATCTCGACGCCGCCTTCGGCCGGGGCAGCAACCGGGAGCTGCTGGCCCGCGTCGTCGGCGAGCTCGACGTCGACGTGGAGCTCTCCGGCGGCATCCGGGACGACGAGTCGCTGGCCGCGGCGCTGGCCACCGGCTGCCGGCGGGTCAACCTGGGCACCGCGGCGCTGGAGTCGCCCGAGTGGTGCGCCCGCGCGATCGCCGAGTACGGCGACCGCATCGCCGTCGGGCTCGACGTGCGCGGCACCCGGCTGGCCGCCCGCGGCTGGACCCGCGAGGGCGGGGAGCTCTACGAGACCCTGGCCCGGCTCGACGCCGAGGGCTGCGCCCGCTACGTGGTCACCGACATCACCAAGGACGGCACGCTGCGCGGCCCCAACCTCGACCTGCTCCGCGAGGTCTGCGCGGCCACCCCGCGGCCGGTGGTCGCCTCCGGCGGCGTGAGCTCGCTGGAGGACATCCGCGCGCTCGCCGGGTTGACTCCCGTCGGGGTGGAGGGCGCCATCGTGGGCAAGGCTCTGTACGCCGGCGCCTTCACCCTGCCCGAGGCGCTGCGGGTGACCGGGGAGATGGCGTCGTGAGGGTGGTGCGGCTGGGCTCGGACACCCCCTGGGAGGCGGTGGTCGGGTACAGCCGGGTCGTGGTGCACGGCGACATGGCGTGGGTGAGCGGGACGACCGCCACCGTGGACGGCGCGGTCGTGCACCCCGGCGACGCGGCCGGGCAGACCCGCCAGGCGCTGGCCAACCTCGCCACCGCGCTGGAACGGGCCGGCTTCACCATGGCCGACGTGGTCCGCACCCGGATGTTCGTCACCGACATCTCCCGCTGGGAGGAGGTCGGCCGGGCGCACGGCGAGGTGTTCCGCGACATCCGGCCGGCCACCTCGATGGTGCAGGTCGCCGCGCTGATCGACCCGCAGATGCTGGTCGAGATCGAGGCCGACGCGGTGCGGCGGGTGCCGGCATGAGCCTGGCCGTGCGGGTGATCCCGTGCCTGGACGTCGACGCCGGCCGGGTGGTCAAGGGCGTCAACTTCGTCGACCTGCGCGACGCCGGCGACCCGGTGGAGATGGCCCGCGTCTACGACGCCGAGGGCGCCGACGAGCTCACCTTCCTCGACATCACGGCCAGCTCCGGCGACCGGGAGACCACCTACGACGTCGTCCGCCGGACCGCGGAGAGCGTGTTCATCCCGCTCACCGTCGGCGGCGGCGTCCGCAGCGTCGACGACGTCGACCGGCTGCTGCGGGCCGGTGCGGACAAGGTCGCGGTGAACACCGCCGCCGTCGCCCGGCCGGAGCTGATCAGCGAGATCACCGAGCGGTTCGGCAACCAGGTGCTGGTGCTGTCCCTCGACGCCCGGCGCTGCCGCGACGGCGCGGTCACCGACTCCGGCTTCGAGATCACCACGCACGGCGGGCGGCGCGGCACCGGCCGGGACGCCGTCGAGTGGGTGGTGCAGGCCGCCGGGCTCGGGGTCGGGGAGGTGCTGCTCAACTCCATGGACGCCGACGGCACCCAAGCCGGGTTCGACCTGGAGCTGATCCGGGCGGTGCGCCGGGAGGTCACCGTCCCGGTCATCGCCAGCGGGGGAGCGGGCGAGCCCGGGCACTTCCCGCCCGCGGTCGAGGCCGGGGCCGACGCCGTCCTGGCCGCGAGCGTCTTCCACTTCGGCAAGCTGCGGATCGGGGAGGTCAAGGCCGCGCTGGCCGGCGCCGGAGTCCCCGTCCGCCACGAGGCCGACCACCCGACCACCTGAGCGCGGACGGGCGTCGACCGGATCGCGCAGCCGTGGGACGCTGCTCGGTGTTCCCGCGACCGGGGAGGCGCCGTGTGCCGCTGGCTGGGCTACGTCGGGGATCCCATCGCGCCCCGGGAGCTGCTGTACGACCCGGAACGGTCGCTGATCGAGCAGAGCCGGCGGCACGCCCCGGACATGCCGTTGCCCAACGGTGACGGGTCCGGGCTGGGCTGGTACGGGCGCCGGGAGACGCCGGCCCTGTTCCGGACCACCGCCCCCGCCTGGGGTGACGAGAACCTCCTCGAGCTGGCCAGCGAGATCACCTCGCGGCTGTTCCTCGCGCACGTGCGGGCCGGGACCGGAGCGCCGGTGCAGCAGAGCAACTGTCACCCCTTCCGGTTCCGGAACTGGCTGTTCGTGCACAACGGGTACATCAACGAGCACCCCCGGCTGCGGCGGGAGCTGCTGCTGGCCGTCCGGCCGGACCTCTTCGGCAACATCGGCGGGACGACGGACTCGGAGCTGATGTTCCACCTGGCGCTGACCTACGGGTTGGAGGAGGACCCGGTGGCCGGACTGGAGGCCATGGCCGGCTTCGTGGAGGAGGTCGCCGAGGCGGCGGGTGTCCCGGAGCCCCTGCAGATGACGGTCGGCCTGACCGACGGCGACCGGTTGTACGCGGCCCGGTACGCCAGCGGCCCGGTGGTGAACTCCCTGTTCGTCAGCGAGGACGTGGAGTCGCTGCGCCTGCTGTACCCGGCCGTCGAGCGTTTCGCCCACTTCCCCGACCGGGCCCGGGCCGTCGTCTCCGAACCCCTGGTGGACCTGCCCGGCGTGTGGCGGGAGGTGCCCGTCGGCACGGCGCTCGTCGTGGGGGAGACGGTGCGCGAGCTCCCGTTCCGCCCTCGCGTGCCGGTGGGGGCCTGACCTCCGGGCCGGGTGAGCTGCGCTGCCGTCAGGGGCCGGTGACCCGCGCGACGTCCGTGCGGCCGCTGGCCCAGAGCAGCAGCTCCATCGGCTCGCCGGCCACCGTGGTCCGCCCCTCGCCCGCCCGGTGCTCGGCGCCGGTGTCGGTGCGCCGGAGCACCACCCCGCCGGGCGGCCGACCGGCGAAGTAGCGCACCGCCCGCCACAGCTGGTCCTGGTCGGCCCGGGCCAGCTCCCGCGGTGCCCACCCCGGCTGCGCCCGGCGGGCGTCCTCGTGGTGGATGGCGAACTCGGCGGTGTTGACCGCGTCGCCGACCACCGGCCAGCCCATCGGCACCCAGACCGGCGGGCCCGACCGCACCCGTGCCACCACCTCCGGGTAGGGCGTCGTGGCCCGCAGCCGATCCTCGAGCCGGTGCGACCACACCGTCAGCGGGCGGGCCACACCGAGCCGCTCCACCCCGAAACCCGCGAGCGCGTCGGGCCGGCGGTCGCGGACGACGAGGTGCGCGGCGAGGTGGGCGGTCGTCCAGCCCGCGCAGCAGGTGGGCGCGTCGGGTCCGAGCCGGTCGAGCAGGTCGGCGAGCCCAGCGCGCTCACGCTCCGCCAGCGACCGGGAAGAGGCAGTCACCGCCCGGGGTTACCGACCAGGCGGGTCCGGGAAACCGGAGGCAGCCGTTAGCCGACCTAAGTACGCTCGCGGTACCGCCCCGCACGGAACAGAAGGAGAGCTGTGCCCCGCCGCCGAGATGCCGTGGTCCGGCGAGGGATGCGCCACGTCGGTCGCGCGATCGCCGAGCAGCCCGGCATGTTCGCCCTGGCCTTCCTCGCCAGCAGCCTCTACGGCGGGATGACGGTGGCCAGCGCGTACGTCATCGGCGAGATCGCCGACCGCGTCGTCCTGCCGGCGTTCCGGGACGGCGCCACCACCGCCGCCGCGCTGACCCTGGCGGCCGCGGCGGTCCTCGGCGTGGCCGTGCTCAAGATCCTCGGCATCCTGGGCCGGCGGCTGTTCGCCGGGATCATGAGCTACCGGCTGCAGGCCGAGTACCGGCGGCGGGTCACCGGCCAGTACCTGCGGCTGCCGCTGTCGTGGCACCAGCGGCACCCGACCGGGCAGCTGCTGAGCAACGCGAACTCCGACGTCGAGGCGTCCTGGTACTTCGTCGCCCCGCTGCCCTTCGCCTGCGGCGCGGTCGTGATGATCGGCATCACCGTCGCCGCCCTCGTGGCCACCGACCCGTGGCTGGCGCTGGTCGGCCTGGTCGTCTTCCCGCTGGTCTTCGTGGTCAACGCCGTCTACTCACAGGTCATGAGCCCGCGGATGCGGCGGGCGCAGCAGCTGCGCGCCGAGGTCAGCGAGATCGCCCACGAGTCCTTCGACGCCGCGCTGGTGGTGAAGACCCTCGGCCGGGAGGACGTCGAGACGGCGCGGTTCACCGCCCGCGCCGAGGAGCTGCGCGACGGGCTGGTCGCCGTCGGCCGGGTGCGCGGGGTGTTCGACCCGCTCATGGAGGCGCTGCCCAGCCTCGGCACGCTGGCCGTGCTGCTCATCGGCGCCGGCCGGGTGGCCGACGGCGCCGCCGACGCCGGCGACCTGGTCTCCATCGCCTACCTGTTCACCCTGCTCGCGCTGCCGATCCGCGCGATCGGCTGGGTGCTGGCCGACCTGCCCCGCGCCCTGGCCGGTTTCGACCGGGTCACCCCCGTCCTCGACGCCACCGGGGAGACGCCGCACGGGACCGCCGTCGCCCGGGGCGGGACCAGCGGCGCCGGGCTGGCGCTGCGGGACGTGGAGTTCGGCTTCGACCCGGCCGTCCGGCCGACGCTGTCGGGGGTCACCTTCGACGTCGCCGCCGGCAGCACCGTCGCCGTCGTCGGGCCGACCGGGTCGGGCAAGTCGACCCTGGCCGGCCTGCTCGTCCGCCTGGTCGACCCCGGCAGCGGGGAGGTCCTGCTCGACGGCGTGGACGTGCGCGCGCTGCGGGAGGGCGAGGTGAGCGGGCAGGCGGCGTTCGTCCCGCAGGGGACGTTCCTGTTCGACGACACCGTCCGGGGCAACGTGACCCTCGGCGCCGAGTTCTCCGACGACGAGGTCACGGCCGCGCTTCGGGTCGCCGCCGCCGACGACTTCGTCGCCCGGCTGCCCGACGGCCTCGACACCCGCGTGGGGGAGCGGGGCGCGACCCTGTCCGGCGGCCAGCGGCAGCGCCTCGCGCTGGCCCGCGCGGTGGTCCGCCGCCCGCGGCTGCTGGTGCTGGACGACGCCACCAGCGCCGTCGACCCCACCGTCGAGGCGCGCATCCTCGACGCGCTCCGCGACGCCGAGAGGCCCTCCACCGTCGTCGTGGTGGCCTATCGGCAGGCGACGATCGCGCTGGCCGACGAGGTGGTCTGGCTGGAGGGCGGCCGGGTGACCGCGCGCGGCACGCACGAGGAGCTGCTCGCCCGGGTGCCCGGCTACGCGGCGCTGGTGCACGCGTACGCGCAGAGCGAGGTGGCGGCGTGAGCGGACAGGGGCGTGAGCATCGCAGCGAGGAACGAGCGAGGAGCGGAGCGCCCCGCGGGAGCGAACCAGAGGGCGGCGTGAACGGGCTCGCCGAGCACCGGGACGAGGGGGCGCTGGCCACGCTGCGCCGGGGGCTGCGGATGATGCCCGAGTTCCGCCGCGGCCTGCCGGTCACCTTCACCCTCGCGCTGCTGGCGACCGCCGGCCGGGTGGTCGTGCCGATCGCCGTCCAGCAGGTGATCGACCGTGGCCTGTCCGGCCCCGGCGGCCCGGACCTCGGCCTGGTCCGCGACCTCGTGCTGCTGTGCGCGGTCGTCGTGCTGCTGACCGCCGTCGCGGTGTACGGGATGAACGTCCGGCTGTTCCGGACGACGGAGACCGCGCTGGCCGGGCTGCGGGCGCGGGCGTTCCGCCACGTGCACGACCTGTCGGTGCTGCACCAGCAGGGCCAGCGGCGCGGGTCGCTGGTCTCGCGGGTCACCAGCGACGTCGACCAGCTGTCCACCTTCATGCAGTGGGGCGGCGTCCTGGGCGTGGTGAGCCTGGGGCAGCTGCTCGTGGCCACCGTCGTGATGGCCGTCTACTCCTGGCAGCTGACCCTGCTCGTGCTGGTCTGCTTCGTGCCGCTCGCCCTCGCCCTGCGGTACCTCGCCCGGCGCCTGGCCGTCGTCCACGGCGTGGTCCGCGAGCGGGTGGGCGACGTGCTGGCCGCGGTCTCCGAGTCGGTGGTCGGCGCGCCGACCGTGCGCGCCTACGGCATCCGCGAGCGCACCGCCGCCCGCCTCGACCGCGCCATCGCGCGGCACTACCGCGCCCAGGTGCGGGCCCAGAGGACCACCGCCGCGGTGTTCGTCAGCGGGGAGATCGTCGCCGCGGTGGCCAACGCCGCCGTCGTGGTCGTCGGCGTCCTGCTCGGGCTGGACGGCGACCTGACCGCCGGCACCCTGGTCGCCTTCCTGTTCCTCGTCACCCTGTTCGTGGCGCCGGTGCAGACCGCCAGCGAGGTGCTCAACGAGGCGCAGAACGCCGTCGCGGGGTTCCGCCGCGTGCTCGACGTGCTCGCCACCGAGCCCGACGTCCGCGATCCCGCGGTGGACGACGCCGGGTCGGCCGCCGAGCTGCCGCCGGGCCCCCTCGGCGTGCGCTTCGAGCACGTCAGCTTCCGGTACTCCCCGGACGCCCGCCCGGCCCTCGACCGGGTCGACCTCACCATCGCGCCGCGGCGGCGGGTGGCGGTCGTCGGGGAGACGGGGTCGGGCAAGACGACGTTCGCCAAGCTGGTCACCCGGCTCATGGACCCCGGCACGGGTCGGGTGCTGCTCGGCGACGACGCCACCACGTGGGTGCCGCTGGACCGGGTGGCGTTCGGCTCGCTGCGCCGGCGGGTGGTCATGGTGCCGCAGGACGGCTTCCTCTTCGACGCCACCGTCGCCGACAACGTCCGCTACGGCCGGCCGGGGCTGACCGACGGCGAGGTGCTCGCCGCGTTCGACGACCTCGGCCTGACCGCCTGGGTGGCCGGGCTGACCGACGGCGTGGCCACCCGGGTGGGCCAGCGCGGCGAGTCGCTGTCGGCGGGGGAGCGGCAGCTGGTCGCCGTCGCCCGCGCCCACGTCGCCGACCCCGACCTGCTGGTGCTCGACGAGGCGACCAGCGCGGTCGACCCCGCCACCGAGCAGCGGCTGACCCGCGCGCTGGACACCCTCACCGACGGCCGGACGACGCTGACCATCGCGCACCGGCTGTCGACGGCGGAGCGGTCCGACGAGGTGCTGGTCGTCGACGCGGGCCGGGTGGTGCAGCGGGGCACGCACGCGGAGCTGGTCGGCGCCGAGGGCCCGTACGCGCGGCTGCACGCCTCCTGGCGGCGCTCGTCGCGCGGGGAGCCCCAGCCCGCCTGACCTCCCACGGCGGGCTGCCGCGCCCTAGCCTGCCGACGTGTCCACCTCCGCAGGCCGGGCCCGTCGCCGGGCCGAGACCGTCCCGCCGTCCGACCCGCGGATGCCCGGCGCCGCGCTGGCCGCGGGCATCGTGGGCATCGTCGGGGCGATGCCGGCCGCGTTCGTCGCCGTGCTCGCCGTGACGCTCGGCGGGCTGGACGCCGACACCGGACCCGATCCCTGGACCTACCTGCTCGTGGTGGCGCCGGTCCTGCAGCTGTTCGGGGCGCTGTGGCTGCTGGCCCGCCGCGGCTGGCTGCCGCTGGTCCTCGCCGTGCTCCCCGTGGCGGTGCTCACCGGGGCGGTCATCTGGGCCGCGGCCGACCAGGACACCGGTGGGGCGGGCTGGCCGCTGCTGCTCCTGGCCGGGCCGCTCGTCGCGGCCGGCCTGGCGCTCGCGCCGTCCGTGCGGCGGTGGATCGCCGGCCGCCCGGGCCGCACCCGGTGACCGCGCGCGTCCCCCCGCCGGGCTGAGGCCGGTCCCAGCCAGTCGCCCTACCCTGCGGCCATGCCGTCGTCCTCCTCGCGCAGCCGGGCGGTGGCGCGGCGCTCGCCCCGCGCCGCGCCGCGCCCGGCGCAGGCCCGGTACGCACCGGCTCCGCCGAGGCGCCCGCAGCTGGTCCCGTTCGCCGTCGCCTTCGGCGTCCTCACCGCCGCCGAGGACATCTACCTGGCCTACCTCCTCTGGGAGCCCGACCGCGGCTGGTACTGGTACGTCCTCCTGCCGCTGCTGCTGGCCGGCTGGGCGGTCGTCGGCGCCGGCATGGTGTGGCAGGGCCGCCCGCGCGGCTGGCTGGTGCTGGCCGGCGCGAGCCTGCTGCCACTGCTGGCGCTGGTCGGGCTGGTCACCCTCTTCGGCGTCCTCGGCGGCGGTCAGGCGATGTCGTGGGCGCTGCTGCTGCTGGTCGGGCCGGTGGGCAGCCTGGTGCTGAGCGTGCGCCGCCCGATCCGGGAGTGGACGCGACCCGGCCGGGCGACGCCGGCGGCCGGGTCCGGTGGGCGGGGAGCCCGCGCCCGCTAGCGTGCGCTCCGTGACCGACACTGACGTCGTCGTGGTGGGTGCGGGGCTGGCCGGGCTGGTGGCCACCGCGGAGCTGGCCGACGCCGGCAAGCGGGTGGTCCTGGTCGAGCAGGAGCCCGAGGCGTCGTTCGGCGGCCAGGCCTGGTGGTCCTTCGGCGGGCTGTTCCTCGTCGACTCCCCGGAGCAGCGGCGGCTGCGCGTGCACGACTCGCTCGAGCTGGCCCGGCAGGACTGGTTCGGCACCGCCGGCTTCGACCGCGAGGAGGACCACTGGCCGCGCCGGTGGGCCGAGGCCTACCTGCAGTTCGCCGCGGGGGAGAAGCGGGCCTGGCTGCGCGAGCAGGGCGTCGGGTTCTTCCCCATCGTCGGCTGGGCCGAGCGCGGCGGGTACACCGCCACCGGCCACGGCAACTCCGTGCCGCGGTTCCACATCGTCTGGGGCACCGGACCGGGGCTGGTCGAGCCGTTCGCCCGCCGGGTGCGCGCCGCGGTGGACCGCGGGTTCGTGGAGCTGCGCTTCCGGCACCGCGTGGACGAGCTGGTGGTCGACGACGGCGTGGTGACCGGGGTGCGCGGCGGCGTCCTCGAACCCAGCGACGTGGCCCGCGGGGAGGCCAGCTCGCGCACGCAGGTCGCGGACTTCGAGATCGCCGCGCAGGCCGTCGTCGTCACCTCCGGCGGCATCGGCGGCAACCACGACCTGGTCCGGCAGAACTGGCCGGCCCGGCTGGGCCCGGCGCCGCAGCGGCTGCTGTCCGGCGTCCCGGCGCACGTCGACGGGCGGATGCTGCAGGCCACGGCGGCGGCCGGCGGGAACGTGATCAACGGGGACCGCATGTGGCACTACACCGAGGGGATCGCCAACCACTCCCCGGTGTGGGACCGGCACGGCATCCGCATCCTGCCCGGCCCGTCGTCCCTGTGGCTCGACGCGACCGGCAAGCGGCTGCCGGTGCCCCTGTTCCCCGGCTTCGACACCCTCGGCACGCTGGCCCACATCGGGCAGACCGGTCACGAGCACACCTGGTTCGTCGCGACGCACAAGATCGTGGAGAAGGAGTTCGCACTGTCGGGCTCCGAGCAGAACCCCGACCTCACCGGCAAGGACGTCAGGCTGCTGCTCAACCGGGTCAAGGCCGGCGTGGCCGGGCCGGTGCAGGCGTTCCTGGACCGCGGCGAGGACTTCGTCGTCGCCCGCACGCTCCCCGAGCTGGTGGCCGGCATGAACCGGATCACCGGCGGCGAGCCCGAGCTGGACCTGGCCACCGTCGAGGCCGAGGTGGTCTGCCGCGACCGCGCCATCGCCAACGAGTTCGGCAAGGACTCGCAGATCACCGCCATCCGCGGCGCCCGCCACTACCTCGGCGACAAGCTCATCCGGGTCGCCCCGCCGCACCGGCTCCTGGACCCGGCGGCCGGGCCGCTGATCGCCGTCCGGCTGAACCTGCTCACCCGCAAGACCCTCGGCGGGCTGGAGACCGACCTCTCCGGCCGGGTGCTGCGGCCCGGCGGCGCGGTGTTCCCGGGCCTCTACGCGGCCGGCGAGGTGGCCGGGTTCGGCGGTGGTGGCATGCACGGCTACCGCTCCCTGGAGGGCACCTTCCTGGGCGGCTGCCTGTTCTCCGGCCGGGTCGCGGGCCGGGCCCTGGCGGCGAGCCTGTGAGCCGGCCCGACCCCTGGTCGGACCCGGTCACCGAGACCGAGCACGGCGCGCCCTACGCCGGGCCGCCCGCCACGGGGCCGGTGCCCCCGTGGAGCGCGCCGTACGGCGCCCCGGCTCCCGGCTGGCCGGCGCCGTACGGCGCGTTCCCCTACGGCGGGGCCCCCTACGGCGCCCCCTGGCCGCCGCCGGCCGGACCGCGGCGGCCCGGCCAGGTGATCGCCGCGGCGGTGCTCGCCTTCGTGCAGGCCGCCGTCGTGGCACTGGCGTCGGCCTACGTCGTCCTGCTGGCGTCGCTGTTCACCCTCAGCGGGGGCGAGGCGGGCTTCCCGGCGGACGGCGGCGCGCTGGCCACCGAGGCGACCGTCGTGGCCTTCGTGCAGGTGGCGTCGGTGGTCGCCCTCGTCGTCGGCGGGATCATGGCGCTGAACCGCCGCAGCCGCGCCGCGCGCCAGACGCTGCTGGCCGCGCTCGCCCTGCAGATCGCGGTCGCCGTCTACTGGGCGGTGCGGCTGGTCGCCCTCGTCGAGGGCGCCGTCGGGCCCGATCCGTCGGCGGTGATGCTCTTCGGGGTGTTCTGCTTCGCCGCGGCCCCCGCGGTCGGGCTCGGGCTGCTGTGCAGCCGGGCCGCCCGCGCGTGGTTCGCCCCCGCCGCGGAGGCGGCTCCGCCCGGCCGGTGACCGGGGCGGTCGTCCGCGGGTGGGACGATCGGGTCCATGTCCGCCGCCCCCGCCCTGGACCCCGACGTCGCCGCGCTGCTGCGCCACGACCCCGCCGGCCTGGTCGCCGCCGTCGTGCAGCAGCACGACACCGGCGAGGTGCTCATGGTGGCCTGGATGGACGACGAGGCGCTGCGCCGCACCCTGACCACCGGCCGGGCCACCTACTGGTCGCGCAGCCGCGGGGAGTACTGGGTGAAGGGGGAGACCTCCGGCAACCGGCAGTGGGTGCGCGACGTGCGCCTGGACTGCGACGGCGACGCGCTGCTCGTGCTCGTCGACCAGGAGGGCCCGGCCTGCCACACCGGCGAGCGCAGCTGCTTCCACCGCGAGCTGGAGGTGTCCCGTGCGGCTCGGTGAGACCTCGCCGTCAAGGGAGGAGTTCGCGGCGCTGGACCGGCCGGTGGTCCCGGTGACCCGCAAGCTGCTCGCCGACGGGGAGACCGCCGTCGGCATCTACCGCAAGCTGGCCGGCAACCGGCCCGGCACGGTGCTGCTCGAGTCGGCCGAGCAGGGCAAGCAGTGGTCGCGGTACAGCTTCGTCGGCGTGCGCAGCGCCGGGGTGCTGACCGAGCGGGACGGCCGGGCGGAGTGGCTCGGGCAGGCGCTGCCCGGGCTCACCGACGGCCTGCCGGCCGACCCGCTGGCCGCCGTCCGGACGCTGGCCCGCCGGCTGCGCTCCCCGCGGGACCCCGCGCTGCCGCCCCTGACCGGCGGGCTGGTCGGCTACCTCGGCTACGACGTCGTGCGGCGGCTGGAGCGGCTCCCGGTGCTGGCCACCGACGACCTCGGCATGCCCGAGCTGGCGTTGATGCTCGTCACCGACCTCGTCGTGCTCGACCACACCGACGGCACGGTGCTGCTGATCGCCAACGCGTTGCGCGGCGCGGGGGAGGCCGGCACCGGCTGGGACGACGCCGTCGCCCGGCTCGACGCGATGGCCGCCGACCTGGCCAAGGCGGCCGCGCCCGGGGTCGCCGTCTTCAGCACCGCCGAGGCGCCGCCGGTGGTCAGCAACATGGCCCCGGGTGTGTTCGAGGACGGCGTGGAGCGGGTGCGCGAGCACATCCGCGCCGGCGACGCCTTCCAGGTGGTGCTCTCCCAGCGGTTCGAGGTGCCGACCGAGGTCGACGCGCTGGACCTCTACCGGGTGCTGCGCGCCACCAACCCCAGCCCGTACATGTACCTGCTGCGCTTCGCCGGCCGGGAGACGCCCTTCGACGTCGTCGGCTCCTCGCCGGAGGCGCTGGTCACCGTGACCGGCAGCTCCGCCGTGGTCCACCCGCCGGCCGGCACCCGGCCCCGGGGGGCGACCCCCGACGACGACGTCCGGCTGGCCGAGGGGCTGCTGGCCGACCCCAAGGAGCGGGCCGAGCACGTGATGCTCGTCGACCTCGCCCGCAACGACCTCGGGCGGGTCTGCGTGCCGGGCACGGTCGAGGTGCCCGACTTCATGCGGATCGAGCACTACAGCCACGTGATGCACCTGGTCTCCACCGTGGCCGGCCAGGTCGCGCCGGAGTGGGACGCCCTCGACGTCTTCGATGCGACGTTCCCGGCCGGCACGGTCTCGGGCGCCCCCAAGCCGCGGGCCATGGAGATCATCGAGACGCTGGAGCCGACCCGCCGCGCCCTGTACGCCGGCACGGTCGGGTACGTCGACGCCAGCGGCGACCTCGACATGGCCATCGCCATCCGGACGGCGGTCCTCCACCAGGGGCGGGCTTACGTGCAGGCCGGCGCGGGCATCGTCGCCGACAGCGACGCGGCCACCGAGGAGGCCGAGACCCGGCACAAGGCCCGGGCCGTGCTGTCGGCCATCGCGACGGCGGAGGGGATGCGGGAACTCCCGTGAGCCGCTCTGCCGTCCTACCGGCTCCGCCGGGCGGAGGCGAACCGTGGGCACCGTGAGGGGTGACCGGCGTGAGCTGGCGGCCGCGGTCGCCGGGACGGCGCTGGCCGGGGGGCTGGCCCTGTCGGCGGGCGGCCAGACCTGGGTGACCGCCACCGTGCAGCGCCCCGAGCCGCTGCCGCCGACGACCGCGGAGCTGGCCGGCAGCTCGCTGGTGCCGCTGGTGTCCGCCGCGGGGCTGCTCCTGCTGGCCGCCGCGGTGGCGCTGATCGCCGTCCGCGGGGCGGGCCGCTACGCACTCGGGCTGCTGGTCGCCCTCGCCGGCGGGGTGCTCGCGTGGTCGGGCCTGCGCCCCCTGGTCACCGACGTCGGTGCGGCGGCCGCCGCCGTCATCGGCCCCGGCACCCGCGCGGACGCGCTGACCGCCGACGTGTCGGCCGGCTGGCCGGTGCTGGCGGTCGTCGCCGGGGCGGTCGCCGTGCTCTCGGGCCTGCTCACGGTGCTCCGCGGGCGGGCCTGGCCCGGCATGGGACGCCGCTACGAGCGCCGGCCCGCAGGCAGCACGGACACCCCCCGGCGGCAGCGGACCGACGAGGACCGCGCCCTGGACGCCTGGCGCGCGCTCGACCGCGGGGAGGACCCCACGGAGTCCGCGGCCGAACAACGCTGAATACCCGGGGGTGGTGCGGGCCAACCGCCCGGGCGGGCGGACCCCCTGCCCCGCGGACGGTCGGCGGCCGCCCCGCCTCTAGAGTGGGTCCACGGATCGGGTCCCGGCCGGGGCCACGCCCCGCAGGGGCGGACCGTCGAACAGCAGCGGGGAGGCCGCGTGTCCGTGCTCGACGAGATCGTCGCCGGTGTTCGCGAGGACCTGGCGGCGCGCGAGGCGGTCACCCCGCTGGCCGAGGTCAAGGCAGCCGCGGAGGACGCCCGCCCGGCCCTCGACGCGCTGGCCGCGCTGCGCGCTCCCGGGGTCGGCGTCATCGCCGAGGTGAAGCGGCAGAGCCCGTCGAAGGGCGCCCTCGCCGACATCCCCGACCCCGCCGTCCTGGCCCGGCAGTACGCCGACGGGGGCGCGCGGGTGATCAGCGTGCTCACCGAGCGGCGCCGGTTCGGCGGGTCCCAGGCCGACCTCGCCGCCGTCCGCGCCGCGGTCGACGTGCCGATCCTGTGCAAGGACTTCGTGGTCAGCAGCTACCAGGTGCACGAGGCCCGCGCCCACGGTGCCGACGTCGTCCTGCTGATCGTCGCCGCGCTGGAGCAGAACGTGCTCGTGGGCCTGCTGGAGCGGGTCGAGTCCCTCGGGATGACCGCGCTGGTCGAGGTGCACACCGAGGCCGAGGCCGACCGCGCGCTGGCCGCCGGGGCGGCGGTGATCGGCGTCAACGCGCGCGACCTCACCACCCTCGAGGTCGACCGCTCCACGTTCGAGCGGATCGCCCCCGGCCTGCCCTCGGAGGTGGTCAAGGTCGCCGAGTCCGGCGTCCGCGGGCCGCACGACCTGATCGGCTACGCCGCCGCCGGGGCCGACGCCGTCCTGGTCGGCGAGGGCCTGGTCACCGCCGGCGACGCCCGCCAGGCGGTCGCGGACCTGGTGACGGCCGGATCGCACCCCGCGACCCCCCGCACCACCCGCTGATCCCGGCCTCCGTGCAGGGGCCCGCCGCGAGCCTGCGAGCGGTGGGGGGCAGGGAGGTCCTTAGTCTGGGCGCATGACGACGACCAGCCCACCGCAGCGGGGAGACCAGCTCCACCAGGCTCGCCCGGGCTGGCCCGACGCCACCGGTCACTTCGGCGTCTTCGGCGGGCGCTTCGTGCCCGAGGCCCTGATCGCCGCCCTCGACGAGCTGACCGAGGCCTACGAGGCCATGCGCGTCGACCCGGCGTTCCAGGCCGAGTTCGCCCGGCTGCAGCGGGACTACACCGGCCGGCCCAGCCCGATCACCGAGGTGCCCAAGTTCGCCGCCCACGCCGGTGGCGCCCGCGTGCTGCTCAAGCGGGAGGACCTCAACCACACCGGCTCCCACAAGATCAACAACGTGCTGGGCCAGGCGCTGCTCACCCAGCGGATCGGCAAGACTCGGGTGATCGCCGAGACCGGCGCCGGGCAGCACGGCGTGGCCACCGCGACCGCGGCGGCGCTCATGGGCCTGTCCTGCACCGTGTACATGGGCGAGGAGGACACCCGGCGGCAGGCGCTCAACGTGGCCCGGATGCGGCTGCTGGGCGCCGAGGTCATCCCGGTCACCACCGGCTCGCGCACGCTGAAGGACGCCATCAACGAGGCGTTCCGCGACTGGGTCACCAACGTCGAGACGACCAACTACGTGTTCGGCACGGTGGCCGGCCCGCACCCGTTCCCCGAGATGGTCCGCGACTTCCAGCGGGTCATCGGCGACGAGGCGCGCGCCCAGGTGCTCGAACGCGAGGGCCGGCTGCCCGACGCCGTCCTCGCCTGCGTGGGCGGCGGGTCCAACGCGATCGGCATCTTCACCGCCTTCGTCCCTGACGAGGGTGTGCGGCTGGTCGGCCTGGAGGCCGGCGGCGAGGGCCTGGAGACCGGCCGGCACGCGGCCACGATCACCGGCGGCTCGCCGGGCGTGCTGCACGGCGCCCGCTCGTACCTCCTGCAGGACGACAACGGGCAGACCATCGAGTCGCACTCGATCAGCGCCGGCCTCGACTACCCGGGCGTCGGCCCCGAGCACTCCTTCCTGCACAGCATCGGCCGGGCCGAGTACCGGCCGGTGACCGATGCCGAGGCCATGGAGGCCTTCGCCCTCCTGTGCCGCACCGAGGGGATCATCCCGGCCATCGAGTCGGCGCACGCCCTCGCCGGGGCGATGACCCTCGGCGAGGAGCTGGGACCGGACGCGCTGCTGCTGGTCAACCTCTCCGGCCGCGGCGACAAGGACGTCGAGACCGCCTCGCGCTGGTTCGGCCTCGGCGACCGCGACGAGGTCGACCCCGGCCCGGGCCTCGACACCGACCAGCAGCCGACCGAGGGTGCCGTGACGTCCGGCGACGCCGTGCCCGGCCAGGACGCGGGGGAGACGGCGTGAGCTCGCTGGCGACGAGGATCGGTGCGGCCCGCGCCGAGGGGCGGGCCGCGCTGATCGCCTACGTCCCGGTCGGGTACCCGAGCGTGGACGAGTCGATCGCGGCGATGGTCGCCGCGGTCGAGGGCGGTGCCGACGTCCTCGAGATCGGCGTCCCGTACAGCGACCCGGGCATGGACGGGCCGGTGATCCAGCAGGCCGTGGACGTCGCCGTCCGCGCCGGCGTGGGGATGCGCGACGTGCTGCGCGCCGTCGAGGCGGTCGCCGCCGCGGGCGCGGTGCCGGCGGTCATGAGCTACTGGAACCCGATCGAGCGCTACGGCGTCGAGCGGTTCGCCACCGACCTGGCCGCGGCCGGGGGGGCGGGCGCGATCACCCCCGACCTCATCCCCGACGAGGCCGCCGAGTGGCTGGCTGCGGCGGAGCGGGCCGACCTCGACCGGGTCTTCCTCGTGGCTCCGTCGTCCACCGACGCCCGGCTGGTCTCCACCACCGCGGCCTGCCGCGGGTTCGTCTACGCCGCCTCCACGATGGGCGTCACCGGCACCCGCGCCACGGTCAGCGACGCTGCCGAGAAGCTGGTGGCCCGCACGCGCGCCGCCGCCCCCGACCTCGCCGTCTGCGTGGGCCTGGGCGTCTCCAGCGCCGACCAGGCCGCCGAGGTCGCCGCCTTCGCCGACGGGGTCATCGTCGGTACGGCGTTCGTCCGCCCCCTGCTGGACGGCGCCGGCGCCGGGGGGGTGCGGGCGCTGGCCACCGAGCTCGCCGAGGGCGTGCGCCGCCGGGCCGGGGCGCACGCGTGACCGCGCTGGCGGCCATCCCGAGCCCCACCCAGGGCGTCTGGGAGCTCGGGCCCCTGCCGATCCGGGCCTACGCGCTGTGCATCATCGCCGGCATCGTCGCCGCGATCTGGCTGACCGACCGGCGCTGGCGGGCGCGGGGCGGAGCGGAGGGCGACGTCCTGGACATCGCGGTCTGGGCGGTGCCCTTCGGCATCGTCGGCGGCCGGATCTACCACGTGATCACCAGCCCCCGGCCCTACTTCGGCGAGGGCGGCGACCCGCTGCGCGCCTTCGCCATCTGGGAGGGCGGGCTCGGCATCTGGGGTGCGATCGCACTGGGCGGGGTCGGCGCGTGGATCGCCTGCCGGCGCCTCGGCATCCCGCTGCCGGCCTTCGCCGACGCGATCGCCCCCGGGCTGCTGGTGGCGCAGGCCATCGGCCGGCTCGGCAACTGGTTCAACAACGAGCTCTACGGCGGCCTCACCGACCTGCCGTGGGCGCTGACGATCTACGAGTGGACCGGCACCGGCGCCGTCGTCGGCCCCGGCGGGCAGCCGGTGGTGCTGGGCACCTTCCACCCCACCTTCCTCTACGAGCTGCTGTGGAACCTGGCCGCGGCCGCCCTGGTCATCTGGGCCGACCGCCGCTTCCAGCTCAGCCACGGCCGCGCGTTCGCCCTCTACGTGGCCAGCTACTGCGCGGGTCGGCTGTGGATCGAGCTGCTGCGCACCGACCCGGCGGAGACCTTCTTCGGCGTCCGCCTCAACGTGTTCACCTCCGTCGTCGTGGGCCTGCTGGCGGTGGCCTACCTGGTCTGGCAGCGCGGCCGCCCGCGCGAGGTGATCACCCGCGGGCGTGACCAGCGCGACAGCGCCGGGACCGGTGCCGGGACGGCCGACGCCGCTCCGACGGTGCCCGCCCGGGGCTCCGACGGGGCAGACGCCGAAACCCCTGGTGAAGCCGATCCGCGACGACAGGAGGAGGCCTGACGCGACGCGCCGGATGTGACGTTTGCCCGAGTGAGGCCTGTGTTACGGCTGTGTACCCTTCCCTCCAGACCTCCCAGTGATCCTGGCGGGTCGCACGCGTCGAAACCGGGCCAGTGCCGCCCCGCGGACGACAGCCCCGGGGGCACCACCCCCGAGGCTCGCGAGCCAGAGCTGACCCGGTGGTCGCACTGACCACCCAGCTCGCCGGCTCTCCCGCAGTGCCGCCCCACCGCCCTCTGACCCCCGGCCGGGCCCTCCGCCCTCCACCTGCCCCGTCGACCGACGGCCGCGGGTGGTGCGCCGACGACGGGAGTGACATGTCGCAGTTCCCCGCCCCCGCCGGCACCGCCGTCCCCTCCTCCGCAGCGCCCGGTGTGCCGTTCTCGGCGGTCCCCGCCGCGTCCGGCCTCTACGACCCGGCGAACGACAAGGACGCCTGTGGCGTGGCCTTCGTCGCCGACGTCCAGGGGCGCCGCTCGCGGAAGATCGTGGCCGCCGGGCTCACCGCGCTGCACAACCTCGACCACCGCGGTGCCGCCGGCTCCGAGCCGAACTCCGGCGACGGCGCGGGCATCCTCACCCAGGTGCCCGACGCGCTGCTGCGCGCGGAGGTCGACTTCGACCTGCCCCCGCTCGGGGAGTACGCGGTCGGCATCGCCTTCCTGCCGGTCGACGAGGCCGAGCGGGCCGCGCGGCTCGCCGACGTCGCCCGGCTCGCCGCCGAGGAGGGCCTCACCGTCCTCGGCTGGCGCGAGCTGCCCGTCGACCCCGACGGCGCCGACGTCGGTCCGACCGCGCGCGCCGTCATGCCGCACTTCGCCCAGCTCTTCGTCGCCGAGACGATCGGCGCCCGCGCCGACGTCCGCGCCTTCGGCGGCAACGCGGCCGTGAACGGGGTGACCCGGCTGGAGCGGCGCGCCTTCGTGCTCCGCAAGCGGGCCGAGCGGTCCGCCACCGAGGCCGGCAGCTCCCTGTACATCGTGTCGCTGTCGTCGCGGACCATCACCTACAAGGGCATGCTGACCACCGACCAGCTGCCCGCGTTCTTCCCCGACCTGCGCGACGAGCGCTACGAGTCGGCGATCGCGCTGGTCCACAGCCGGTTCTCGACCAACACCTTCCCCAGCTGGCCGCTGGCCCACCCGTTCCGGGTGATCGCGCACAACGGCGAGATCAACACCATCAAGGGCAACCGGAACCGGATGCGCGCCCGCGAGGCGAAGCTGGAGACGACGCTCTTCGACGGGCCCGCCGGCCCGGCCTCCGAGCTCGGTCTCGAGCGGATCTACCCGGTCACCGCCAGCGACTTCAGCGACTCGGCGACGTTCGACGAGGTGCTCGAGCTGCTGCACCTGTCCGGGCGGTCGCTGCCGCACGCGGTGCTCATGATGATCCCGGAGGCGTGGGAGAACCACGACGAGATGGACCCGGCCCGCCGGGCCTTCTACCGGTTCCACGCCTCGATCATGGAGCCCTGGGACGGGCCGGCCGCGGTCGCCTTCACCGACGGCACGCTTATCGGCGCCGTGCTCGACCGCAACGGGCTGCGCCCGGGCCGCTGGTGGCACACCAAGGACGACCTGGTCGTGCTGGCCAGCGAGGTCGGCGTCCTGGAGGTCCCCGACGCCGACGTCGTGGCCAAGGGCCGGCTGCAGCCCGGCCGCATGTTCCTGGTCGACACCGCCGCCGGGAAGATCGTCTCCGACGAGGAGGTCAAGGGCGCGCTGGCCGCGGAGCACCCCTACGAGGACTGGCTGCACGCCGGCCTGGTGCACCTGCCGCAGCTGCCCGAGCGCCGCCGCGCCCGGCCCAGCCACGAGTCCGTCGTCCGCCGGCAGCTGCTGTTCGGCTACACCGAGGAGGACCTGCGCGTCCTGCTCACCCCGATGGCCTCGACCGCGGCCGAGCCGATCGGCTCGATGGGCACCGACACCCCCGTGGCGGCGCTCTCGGACCGCTCGCGGCTGCTGTACGACTACTTCGGGCAGCTGTTCGCCCAGGTGACCAACCCGCCGCTGGACGCCATCCGCGAGGAGCTGGTGACCAGCCTCGGCCGCACCTTCGGCCCGGAGCAGAACCTGATGAACGCCACGCCGGCGTCCTGCCGCCAGGTGTTCCTGCCCTACCCGGTCATCGACAACGACGAGCTGGCCAAGATCCTGCACATCGACGACGACGGCGACCTGCCCGGTTACGCCGCCGTCCGGATCACCGGCCACTTCGACGTCAAGGGCGGCGGGACGGCGCTGGCCCAGGCGGTCGAGCAGCTGCGGACGAAGGTCAGCAAGGCGATCGCCGCCGGCGCCCGCGTCATCGTGCTCTCCGACCGGGACTGCGACGAGAAGCGCGCCCCCATCCCGTCGCTGCTCATGACCGCCGCCGTCCACCACCACCTCGTGCGGCAGAAGACCCGCATGGAGGTCGGGCTGGTCGTCGAGTCCGGCGACTGCCGCGAGGTGCACCACGTCGCGCTGCTGCTCGGCTACGGCGCCGCCGCGGTCAACCCCTACCTGGCCTTCGAGTCCCTCGAGGACCTCATCCGGGCCGGCGACCTGACCGGCATCGAGCCGGCCCAGGCCGCGCGCAACCTGGTGAAGGCGCTCGGCAAGGGCGTCCTCAAGGTCATGAGCAAGATGGGCATCAGCACCGTCGGCTCGTACACGATGGCGCAGATCTTCGAGGCCGTCGGCCTGTCGCAGGAGATCGTCGACGAGTACTTCACCGGCACCTCCTGCCCGCTCGGCGGCGTCGGCATCGACGTCCTCGCCGAGGAGGTGGCCATGCGCCACCGCCGGGCCTACCCGGAGAACCCGACCGAGCGGGCGCACCGTCGCCTGGAGACCGGCGGGGAGTACCAGTGGCGCCGCGAGGGCGAGGTGCACCTGTTCAACCCCGAGACGGTGTTCCTGCTCCAGCACGCCACCCGGGCGCGGCAGTACGACGTCTTCGAGAAGTACACCCGGACCGTCGACCAGCTCTCCGAGGACGCCGCGACGCTGCGCGGGCTGTTCACGATCCGGACCGGGGTGCGCCCGCCGGTGCCGCTGGAGGAGGTCGAGCCGGTCAGCGAGATCGTCAAGCGGTTCTCCACCGGTGCGATGAGCTACGGCTCCATCTCGCAGGAGGCGCACGAGACCCTCGCGATCGCGATGAACCGGCTGGGCGGGAAGTCCAACACCGGTGAGGGCGGCGAGGACCCCGACCGCTTCGTGGCCGACCCCAACGGCGACCTGCGCCGCTCGGCGATCAAGCAGGTGGCCAGCGGGCGGTTCGGCGTCACCAGCGAGTACCTGGTCAACGCCGACGACATCCAGATCAAGATGGCGCAGGGGGCCAAGCCCGGCGAGGGCGGCCAGCTGCCCGGCGCCAAGGTCTACCCGTGGGTCGCCCGCACCCGGCACTCCACGCCGGGCGTCGGCCTGATCAGCCCGCCGCCGCACCACGACATCTACTCGATCGAGGACCTCAAGCAGCTGATCCACGACCTGAAGAACGCCAACAACGAGGCGCGGGTCCACGTCAAGCTGGTCTCCGAGGTCGGGGTCGGGACGGTCGCGGCCGGCGTGAGCAAGGCGCACGCCGACGTCGTCCTCATCTCCGGGCACGACGGCGGCACGGGTGCCGCGCCGCTCACCTCGCTGAAGCACGCCGGCTCGCCGTGGGAGCTCGGCCTGGCCGAGACCCAGCAGACGCTGCTGGCCAACGGGCTGCGCGACCGCATCGTCGTGCAGTGCGACGGGCAGATGAAGACCGGCCGCGACGTGCTCATCGCCGCGCTGCTGGGTGCGGAGGAGTACGGCTTCGCCACCGCTCCGCTGGTCGTCTCCGGCTGCGTGATGATGCGCGTCTGCCACCTCGACACCTGCCCGGTCGGCGTCGCCACCCAGAACCCGGAGCTGCGCAAGCGGTTCACCGGGCGGCCGGAGTTCGTCGTCACCTTCTTCGAGTTCCTCGCCGAGCAGGTCCGCCAGTACCTCGCCGAGCTGGGCTTCCGCTCGCTCCAGGAGGCCGTCGGCCACGCCGAGCTGCTGGACACCCGCAAGGCCGTCGACCACTGGAAGGCCGCCGGCCTGGACCTCACCCCGGTGCTGGCCGTGCCGGAGCTTCCCGAGGGCGCCCCCCGGCACCGCGTCCGCACCCAGGACCACGGCCTGGACGTCGCGCTGGACCAGACCCTCATCCAGCTGTGCGAGGGCGCGCTGCTCGACGCGCGGCCGGTCAGCCTCGAGCTGCCGGTGCGCAACGTCAACCGGACCGTCGGCACGATGCTCGGCTCGATGGTCACCCGCCGCTTCGGCGGCGAGGGGCTGCCCGACGGCACGATCGACCTGACCTTCACCGGGTCGGCCGGCCAGTCCTTCGGCGCGTTCGTGCCGCGCGGCATCACGATGCGGCTGCTCGGCGACGCCAACGACTACGTCGGCAAGGGCCTCTCGGGTGGGCGGATCGTCGTCCGCCCGGGCCGCGAGGCCGGCTTCGCCGCCGAGGACAACGTCATCGCCGGCAACGTCATCGGCTACGGCGCGACGGCGGGGGAGATCTTCCTGCGCGGCCGGGTCGGCGAGCGGTTCTGCGTGCGCAACTCCGGCGCGCTGGCCGTCGTCGAGGGCGTCGGGGACCACGCGCTGGAGTACATGACCGGCGGCCGCGCGGTGATCCTCGGCACGACCGGCCGCAACATCGCGGCCGGCATGTCCGGGGGCATCGGCTACGTCCTCGACCTGGCCCGGCACCGGGTCAACGGCGAGATGGTGGACGTCGAGCCGCTGGACGGCGAGTCCGCGCAGTGGCTGCGCGACGTCCTGGTGCGGTACGCGTCCGACACCGGGTCGCCGGTGGCCTCCGCGCTGCTGGCCGACTGGGGCCGCTGGTCGGAGCGGTTCACCGTGATCATGCCGCGTGACTACCGTCGCGCGCTCGAGGCCCGGCGTGCCGCCGAGGCCGCCGGAACGGATGTGGACAGGGCAGTGATGGAGGCCGCACGTGGCTGACTCGACCGGTTTCCTCAAGCACGACCGCGCGCTGCCGCCGCGGCGTCCGGTGGACGTCCGCATCCTGGACTGGAAGGACGTCTACCTCACCCGGGACACCGGTGAGGACCACGTCTTCCCGGTGACGGCGGTGCGTCAGCAGGCCGCCCGCTGCATGGACTGCGGCATCCCGTTCTGCCACCACGGCTGCCCGCTGGGCAACCTCATCCCGGAGTGGAACGACCTCGCCCGCCGCGACGACTGGACCGAGGCCATCGAGCGGCTGCACGCGACCAACAACTTCCCGGAGTTCACCGGGAAGCTGTGTCCCGCGCCGTGCGAGGGCTCCTGCGTGCTGAACCTGGAGGACTCGCCGGTCACGATCAAGCAGATCGAGTGGGAGATCATCGACCAGGCGTTCCAGCGCGACCTGGTCAAGCCGGTGCCCGCCCAGGAGCACACCGGCAAGAAGGTCGCCGTCGTCGGCTCCGGGCCGGCCGGGCTGGCCGCCGCGCAGCAGCTCACCCGCGCCGGGCACGACGTGACCGTCTTCGAGCGGGCCGACCGCGTCGGCGGGCTGCTCCGGTACGGCATCCCGGAGTTCAAGATGGAGAAGGCCGTGCTCGACCGGCGGCTGGACCAGATGCGGGCCGAGGGCACCCGGTTCGTCACCGGCGTGGAGGTCGGCGGCAGCGGTGCCGACGACCTGTCGACCGAGCAGCTGCGCGCCGAGTACGACGCGATCGTGCTGGCCGGTGGCGCCACCGTGGGCCGCGACCTGCCGGCTCCCGGCCGGGAGCTCACCGGCATCCACCTGGCGATGGAGTACCTGCCGCACGGCAACCGGCAGGCCCTCGGCGAGCTCGACGACCCGCCGATCAACGCCCGCGGCAAGCACGTGGTGATCATCGGCGGTGGCGACACCGGCGCCGACTGCCTGGGCACCGCGCACCGCCAGGGCGCGGCCTCGGTGACCCAGCTGGAGATCATGCCGGCCCCGCCGGACCGTCGTGACCCGTCGTCCAACCCGTGGCCGACCTACCCGATGATCATGCGGGTATCCAGCGCCCACGAGGAGGGCGGCGAGCGGCTCTACAGCGTCAACACCGAGCGCTTCATCGGCACCGACGGCGGGGCCGTGCGCGCGCTGCTCCTCCACGAGGTCGAGCGGGTCGACGGCCGCTTCCAGAAGATCGAGGGCACCGAGCGGGAGCTCCCGGCGGACCTGGTCTTCCTCGCCATGGGCTTCACCGGGGCGCAGCGCGAGGGGCTCGTCGACGCCCTCGGCGTCGAGGTCGACGGGCGCGGCAACGTGGCCCGCGACGGCGAGTTCATGTCCACCGTCCCGGGCGTCTTCGTCGCCGGCGACATCGGCCGCGGCCAGTCGCTGATCGTCTGGGCCATCGCCGAGGGCCGCGCCGCCGCCGGCGCCGTCGACACCTGGCTGACCGGGGCGTCGATGCTGCCGCGGCCGGTCACGCCCACGATGGTCGCGCTGCGGTAACGGGGTTCCTCGTCACGGCCGGGGCCGGGTCCGCATCGCGCGGGCCCGGCCTCGCCGTCGTCTCCGGACGAGGGTCACAGGGTCCCCTCCCGACGCGGCCGGAGCCGTCCCACTAGCGTCTGGAGCATGTCGCGTCGCGCCAAGATCGTCTGCACGCTCGGGCCGGCGACCAGCTCCCTGGAGCAGGTCACCGCCCTCGTCGAGTCCGGGATGGACGTGGCCCGGCTGAACTTCAGCCACGGCGCGCACGCCGACCACGAGAAGGCCTACCACCTGGTTCGCGAGGCCTCGGACCGCACCGGCCACGCCGTCGCGATCCTGGCCGACCTGCAGGGCCCCAAGATCCGGCTGGGCACCTTCGCCGCCGGCCCGGTGACCTGGCAAACCGGCAGCCGGGTCTGCATCACCGTCGACGACGTCGAGGGCACCGTCGACCGGGTCTCCACCACCTACAAGGGGCTGGCCTCCGACGCCCGGGTCGGGGACCGGCTGCTGGTCGACGACGGGAAGCTCGCGCTCTCGGTGGTCGGCATCGACGGGCCCGACGTGTGGTGCCTGGTGGTCGAGGGCGGCGAGGTCTCGAACAACAAGGGGCTCTCGCTGCCCGGCGTCGCGGTCAGCGTGCCGGCGCTGTCGGACAAGGACGAGGAGGACCTGCGCTTCGCCCTCCACCTCTCGGTCGACTTCATCGCCCTGTCCTTCGTCCGCTCCCCGAACGACGTCGAGCTGGTGCGCGACATCATGCGGCAGGAGGACATCTCGGTCCCCGTCATCGCCAAGCTGGAGAAGCCCGAGGCGGTGGAGAACCTCGAGGCGATCGTGGAGGCCTTCGACGGCGTCATGGTCGCCCGCGGCGACCTCGGCGTGGAGCTGCCGCTGGAGCAGGTGCCGCTGGTGCAGAAGCGCGCCGTGCAGGCCGCCCGGGAGCGCAACAAGCCGGTGATCGTGGCCACGCAGATGCTCGAGTCGATGATCAGCTCCTCACGACCGACCCGCGCCGAGGCCTCGGACGTCGCCAACGCGGTCCTCGACGGCGCCGACGCGGTGATGCTGTCGGGGGAGACCTCGGTGGGGCGGTACCCGATCGCCGCCGTCCGCACGATGGAGCGGATCATCGACGCCGTCGAGAGCGCGCATGCCGGCGTGCCGCCCCTGCAGCGGGTGTCCCGCTCCCGGTCGGGTGCGATCGTGCGCGCGGCCAAGGACGTCGGCGAGACCATGGACGTCAAGGCGCTGGCGACCTTCACCCAGACCGGCGACACCGCCCGCCGGCTCGCCGCGCTGCACCCGCGCCAGCCGCTGCTGGCCTTCACCGTCGACGCGCGGGTGCGCAGCCAGCTGGCACTCTCCTGGGGCGTGGAGACCTTCCTCGTGCCCTCGGTGCAGCACACCGACGACATGGTGCGGCAGGTGGACTTCTCGCTGCTGTCCATCGGGCGGCTCAAGGAGGGCGACCGCGTGGTCGTGGTGGCCGGCAGCCCGCCCAACACCGTGGGGTCGACCAACCTGATCCGCGTCCACGAGGTCGGGACCGACTCGTGACCGCGGCGGGCGACGGCGCCGGCGAGGCCGCCGCTCTGCTGCACGTCCTCGACCTCGAGGAGCGGGAGCGGGACGTCTTCGTCGGGCAGACGCCCACCACGCGGCTGCAACGGATCTTCGGCGGGCAGGTCGCCGGCCAGGCGCTGATGGCCGCCGGGCGGACGGTGCCGGGGGAGCGGGGTGTGCACTCGCTGCACGCCTACTTCCTGCGCCCGGGCGACCCGCACGAGGAGATCCGCTATGCCGTCGACCGGATCCGTGACGGGCGGTCGTTCACCACCCGGCGGGTCATCGGGTGCCAGCGGCGCCGGGGCGAGGACGTGGCCATCTTCGCGCTGACCGCCGACTTCCACGCGGGGGAGACGGCCGTCGTCGAGCACTCGCTGCCGATGCCCGACGTCCCGGTGCCGGCGGCCCTCCCCTCGCTGGCCGACGTCGCCGCCCGGCACGGCCAGGAGGCGTCGGCCGCGCTGGAGATCAGCCGGGCCGTCGAGCAGCGGCTGCTCGACGACCCGTTCGAGGGCCGGGCCAAGCAGCCGCCGGACACCTCGACCCGCGTGTGGATGCGGGTCCCCGGCCGGCTCCCCGAGGACGCCGCCGTGCACGCGGCGGCGCTGACCTTCGCCAGCGACCTGACGCTGCTCGGCGCGGGGCTGGCCCGCGTCGGCGGCTGGCAGGACCGCTACGCCGGCGCCAGCCTGGACCACGCGGTGTGGTTCCACGCGCCGGTCCGCGCCGACGACTGGTTCCTCTACGAGACCGACAGCCCGGCGGCCGCGGGCGGCCGGGCGCTGTGCTTCGGCCGGGTGTGGTCCGCCGACGGCACGCACGTGGCCACCGTCGCCCAGGAGGGGCTGCTGCGCGCCGTCGTGCGCTGAGCTGCGGCTAGGACCCCGGCTGCCGGACGGCGTCGGTCTCGTCGAGGGCGGCCGCCGTCTCGGCGACGGCCGGCAGGTCGGGGGCGGCGTCCGCGGTGAGGTGCTCCTGGGCGTGCGCCTGGGTTGCGGACTCGTCCTGGGCGGCCGGGGTCTCCACCGGCGGGGCCTCCTCCGACGGCGTCTCCACCCGCGGGGCCTCCTCCGACGGCGTCTCCACCGGCGGCGTCTCCGCCGCGGCCCGGGCGTCCTCGACGGCCCGCCGCTCGTCTGCGGCCCGCCGCTCCTGCTCGGCCCGCGCCTCCTCGGCGGCCCGGCGCTCCGCCGCGGCGCGGGCCCGCTCGGCGGCGGACTCGGCGAAGTCGGCGGCCAGCCAGTCGTGGCCCTCGCACAGCAGCGCCCAGGCCCGCTCCACGTGCGCCCGCGTCGTCGCCGGCGCGCCCACGGCCAGCCGCAGCACCACCTGGCCGCGCACGGTGGTGTGGGTGAGGAAGACCTCGCCGCCGTCGTTGAGCCGCTCCAGCAGCGTCATGGTCGCGACGTCGGCGTCCACGTCGGCGGCCCAGCGCGGGCGCAGGCACACCAGCGACAGGGGGTGCGGGGTGGCGACGTCGAACCGGTCGTCGGCGTCGGCCCACGCGCCCAGCTCCTGGGCGAGCGCGACCCCCGAGCGCACGTGCGCCCGCAGTCCCTCCGCGCCGTACCAGCGCAGCACGAACCACAGCTTGAGCGCGCGGAACCGGCGGCCGAGCTCGATCTGCCAGTCGCGGTAGTCGACGACGGCGCCGGCGTCCGTGGCGGCGTTGCGCAGGTACTCGGGGAGGATCGCCAGGGCACCGGTGAGCGCCGCGCGGTCGGCGACCCAGAAGAGGGTGGCGTCGAAGCCGGTCAGCAGCCACTTGTGCGCGTCGGTCGTGTAGCTGTCGGCCCACTCGACGCCGGCCTGCAGCGTCCGCAGCTCCGGGGCCACGGCGCTGACGCCCGCGTAGGCGGCGTCCACGTGCAGCCAGACCCCGTGCTCGCGGCAGATCGGGCCGAGCTCGGCGAGCGGGTCGACGGCGGTGGTGGACGTCGTCCCGACGGTCGCGCAGACCAGCACCGGGCGGAACCCGCGCGCGGTGTCGCGCTCGAGGCGGGCCCGCAGCGCCTGCGGGCGCATGCCGAGGTCGCCGTCCACCTCGACGATGCGGACGGCGTCGCTGCCGAGGCCGGCCACGCGCACCGCCTTCTCCATCGACGAGTGCGTCTCCGAGGAGACGTAGACCGTGTACTCCTCCGGGCGCACGCCCTGCCGGACGGTGGCGCCGCCGCTGACCCGGTGCAGGGCGGCGAGCAGCGCGACCAGGTTGGCGCCGGAGCTGGAGTCCTGCACGACGCCGCCCCCGGCGCCCGAGGAGCGGTAGGACGCCGGCAGGCCGAGCAGCTCGGCGAACCAGTCCATGACGTGCTGCTCGAGCTCGGTGGCCGCCGGGCTGGTCACCCACGACATGCCCTGGACGCCGAGGCCGGAGGACACGAGGTCGCCGAGGACCGACGGGCCGGAGGTGTTGGCCGGGAAGTAGCCGAAGAAGCCCGGGTGCTGCCAGTGCGTGATGCCGGGGAGGACGACCCGGTCGAGGTCGGCCAGGACCGCGGAGAACGGCTCGCCGTGCTCCGGCGGCGCGGCGGGCAGCGACTCGCGGACGTCGCCGGGCGCGGCCGGGGAGCGGACGGGGAAGCTGCCGATGCGCGACCAGTAGTCGGCGATCCAGTCGACGACCTCGTACCCGTGCCGGCGGAACTCCTCGGGGGTCATGTGCGGGGGTGTCGGCTGGCTCACGGTGCCCACCGTATGGCTCCCTGCCGCGCTCGTCCGACGGTGCCCCCGGTGCGACTCGAACGCACACTGCGCGGGTTTTGAATCCGCTCCCTCTGCCGATTGGGGTACGGGGGCGTGCCTGCACCGGCTGTCGGAGCAGCCTAGCCGGGCGTCGCCGACCCACCGGCATCGCTAGGCTCCCGCGCGTGAGCAGCGAGACGATCCGGGTCCTCATCGCGGAGGACGAGGCGCTCATCCGCCTCGACCTCAAGGAGATGCTCGAGGAGGAGGGGTACACCGTCGTCGCCGAGGTCGGCGACGGGCAGCAGGCCGTCGACCGGGCCACCGAGCTGCGGCCGGACCTCGTCATCCTCGACATCCAGATGCCGGTCCTCGACGGCCTGTCGGCCGCCGAGCAGATCGCCTCGACGCGGATCGCGCCGGTCATCGTGCTGACCGCGTTCAGCCAGCGCGAGCTGGTCGAGCGGGCGCGGGACGCCGGTGCGATGGCCTACCTGGTGAAACCGTTCTCCAAGAACGACCTGGTCCCGGCGATCGAGGTCGCCCGGGCGCGGTTCGCCGAGCTGACCGCCCTCGACGGGGAGGTGCGGTCGCTGGAGGAGCGGCTGGAGGCCCGGAAGGTCGTCGAGAAGGCCAAGGGCCGGCTGATGGCCGAGCAGGGCATGACCGAGGCCGAGGCGTTCCGGTGGATCCAGCGGACGGCCATGAACGAGCGGACGTCGATGAAGGCGCTCGCCCAGCGGGTGCTCGAGCCGCAGCCCGCGAGCGACACCACCCCGGACTGAGCCCCCCGGTCCACCCCGCGATGCGGCGTGTCGGGCCGGGATCCGGGAGGTCACAACCCCATCACTATCCGGTCGACCCCGCTTCCGGCCCGGTGAGCAGCAGTTACCTTCCCCCCACTGATCAGGTCAACCCGACTGGGCTGACCGAGTGCACCGACACCACAGTGGGAGTTGTTTGATGCGCACAGGCATCCTCGCCCGGAGCGCCGCCGTGTCCGCCGCGGCCCTTCTCGTCCTGACCGCCTGCGGCGGCGGAGACGACGAGGGCGGCAGCGCCAGCGGCGGTGGCGACGGCGGCGGCGAGAAGCAGGTCAACGTCTACGGTTCCGACGGCAACATGGGCAACGCCCTCGGCGAGCGCATCAGCGAGCCGGGCGCCCTGGTCCGGATGAAGGGCACGCTGCCCCTCACCGAGCTGTCCGGTGACTTCCAGGACCGGCTCTTGCAGATCAACCCGCAGCTGGTCGACTTCAACTACGCCGGCGAGACGTACGACGCCATCGTGGTGACGGCGCTCGCCGCGCAGATGGCCGGCACCACCGACGCCAACGTGTTCAAGGCCTACGTCAACGGCGTCACCGTGGGCGGCGAGGCGTGCTCGGACTTCACCGCGTGCCTCGAGATCGTCAACAACGGCGGGAACCCCGACTACGAGGGGCAGTCCGGCCCGCTGAGCTTCACCGACGCCGGCGAGCCCGCCCAGGCCAGCATCGGCATCCAGCAGTTCGGTGAGGACAACCGGATCGACGACAGCCTCACCCGCTACGTCATCCCGGGTGACGAGGCGAACGCCACCACCGACGAGGGCCCGGCCCCGGCCCCGCCCGGCACCACGTCGCCGACGCCGCTGATCATCGGCACGCTGCTGCCGGAGACCGGCAACCTGGCCTTCCTCGGCCCGCCCGAGATCGCCGGTGCCCAGCTGGCGGTCAACGACATCAACGCCGCGGGGGGTGTCCTGGGCCAGCAGGTGCAGCTGATCCAGCGCGACTCCGGTGACACCACCACCGACATCGCGACCCAGTCGGTCGACGCCCTGCTCCAGGCGGGCGCCAACGCGATCATCGGTGCGGCGTCCTCCGGCGTGAGCCTGACGGTCATCGACACCATCACCGGCGCCGGCGTCCTGCAGTTCTCGCCGGCCAACACGTCCGACCAGTTCACGACGTACAACGACAACGGGCTGTACTTCCGTACCGCACCGCCGGACGTGCTGCAGGCCGAGGCGCTGGCCGACCTCATCATCGAGGACGGCAACAACACCGTCGGGATCCTCGCGCTCAACGACCCCTACGGCACCGGTCTCGCGGAGAACGTCGCCAACAACCTGCAGGCCGCTGGCCTCGCCGAGGGCGACATCCAGTCGATCATCTACGACCCGCAGGCTGCCAACTTCGACTCCGAGGTGCAGCAGATGGTCGACTTCAACCCCGACGCGATCGTGGTCATCGGGTTCGACGAGTCCTCGCGGATCATCGAGGGCCTGAACGCGAACGGCATCGGCTCGGCCGAGTGACCCACCTCCCGGGGCGTTCCTGACGTCCCGGGAGCGCGCCACCCGCAGTGGCCCGGCACCGATCGACGGTGCCGGGCCACTGCGCTGTCCAGACGGTTCTCCGCCGATCCCCACGGCACCGGCTGGGCCGCCGGCTGACCGGCCGCCCCGGCTCAGCGGCCGCGCGGGTTCAGCGCTGCAGCTGCTGGCCCGGCGGCTGCCAGTCGGCCGGCCGGCCGGTGTGGTTGGAGAACTCCACCGACCACCGCCACCAGCTGTGGTCCTCGGCGTGCTCCCAGGAGGTCAGGACGCCGACCTCCCCGCCGGGCAGCAGGACGGGCACGCCATGCAGCTCGGGCCCGGGCCACACCTCGGAGCGCCGCACCGCGCCGCCGGAGAGCTCGAGCAGGGTCAGCGGGGAGTAGTTCCCGTCCCGGTCGGCGTCGGACCGCAGGACGACGCGGTCGTCCTCGGCGACCACCTCGACGTGCAGCGATGCCGGCGCGGCGTGCACCAGCACGCGGGAGAAGCCCCCGGCCGTGGTGGCGCGGGCGAACTCCAGGCCGTTCATCCCGCCGTCGCGGGAGCGGAGGTTCCAGGTCCAGTTCATGACCGGGCGGTACCCGGGCCGGGCCGCGCCCCCACCGACGACGGCGCCGGTCCCGTCGCGGGAGCCGGCGCCGTCTCGGCCCGTCCGGGGTCCTCTCAGCGGGTCTTGGCCAGCGTGCCCAGGTAGAGCTCGATCACCTTGGGGTCGGTCATCAGGTTGCTCCCGGTGTCGGTGTAGGCGTTGCGGCCCTGGTCGAGCACGTATCCGCGGTCGCAGATCTGCAGGCACCGCCGCGCGTTCTGCTCGACCATGATGATCGAGACGCCGGTGGCGTTGATCCGCCGGCAGCGGATGAAGACCTCGTCCTGGTAGGCGGGGGAGAGGCCGGCCGAGGGCTCGTCGAGCAGGAGCACCGACGGGTCCATCATCAGCGCCCGGCCCATCGCGACCATCTGCCGTTCGCCGCCGGAGAGCGCCCCGGCCTTGCCCTTGCGCCGCTCACCGAGCAGCGGGAACAGGTCGATGACGTAGTCGAAGCGCTCCTTGAACGTCTTCGGCCGCAGGTAGACGCCCATCTGCATGTTCTCCTCGATGGTGAGCGAGGGGAACACGTTGTTGTTCTGCGGGACGTACCCGACGCCGAGGGACACCAGCCGGTGCGCTGGGGCGGAGGTGATGTCCTCCCCGCGCAGCGTCACCGCGCCCGAGCGCACCGGGATCAGCCCGAACAGCGTCTTGAGCAGGGTCGACTTGCCGGCGCCGTTCGGCCCGATGATGCCGACGAGCTCGCCCTCCCTCAGGTAGAAGTCGCAGCCGCGGAGGATGTTCACCCCCGGCACGTAGCCGGCCACCAGGTCGTCGGCGCGCACCAGGGCGCCCTCGGCGAGGCGGACGTGCTCCTCGCGGGTGGCCGCCTTCTCCGCGGGGGAGAGGGTGGCGGCCGGCGAGGCGGCCTGGTCGGCCCGGGTGAGGTCCTCGCCGGACTCGTCCACCTGGAACAGCGGGTCGCTCATCGGTCGGTCTCCCCTCGGCGCGTGCCGTCCGATTGCAGCACCTCACCCTCCGTGCGTTCTTCCTGCGCGATCGCGTGCTCCGCCTCGGCGAGGACCCGGTCCTCCTCCTCGACGGTGAGCGGTGCGTCGTGGTGGGCGCCCAGGTAGGCGTCGACCACGGCCTGGTTCTGGCTGATCGCCTCCGGTGGCCCCTCCGCGATCACCCGGCCGGCCGCCATGACGACGACCCAGTCGCTGATGTCGCGGACGACGTCCATGTCGTGCTCGACGAAGATCACCGTCATGCCCTGCTCGCGCAGGTCCTTGACGTGGCCGAGCAGGCTCTGGGTCAGTGCCGGGTTCACCCCGGCCATCGGCTCGTCGAGCATGACGACGGTCGGATCGCTCATCAGCGCCCGTGCCATCTCCAGCAGCTTGCGCTGACCGCCGGAGAGCGTGCCGGCGAAGTCGTCCCTCTTGGCGTCGAGCTTGAACCGCTGGAGCAGGTCCATCGCCTTCTCGGTGTTGGCCTTCTCCTGGGAGCGCCACCCCGGCAGCAGCGCGCCGAGGAAGCTCTCGCCCTTCTGGCCCTGGGCGCCGAGCAGCATGTTCTGCAGCACGGTCAGCCGCGACAGCGCCTTGGTCAGCTGGAAGGTCCGCACGACGCCGAGCCGGGCGACCTTGTGCGGCGGCAGGTTGGACAGCGACCGGCCGTCGAAGGTCCAGCTGCCGCTGTTGGGCTGGTCGAAGCCGGTCAGCAGGTTGAACAGCGTCGTCTTGCCGGCACCGTTGGGCCCGATCAGGCCGGTGATGCCGCCGCGCTGCACCTCGAGGTGGTCGACGGACACCGCGGTGAGGCCGCCGAAGGTCCGGGTCACCCCGTCGACGACGACGATCGGGTCCGGCTTGGCGACCCCGACCTCCCACGGGACGTCCCGGAGGGCGGCCTGGGCCAGCCGCCGCGGCGCACCGCCGGTGCCGCCCGCGCCGCCGGACGCGGCGTGCGCCCCGCTCGCGGCCGGCTCGGTGGGCGTGGGGTCAGCGGGCATCGAGCATCACCTCTCGTCGGTCACCGAAGATGCCTTGTGGCCGGAAGACCAACAACAGCATGAGCCCGAGGCCGACCAGGACGAAGCGGATCTGCGCCACGTCGGTGGAGGTCAGCAGGCCCTCGGGGATGAGCCCGTTCTCGATGAGGGCGCGCAGGCCGGTGTCGGCGAACTGGAGGAGGAACAGCAGGATCATCCCGCCGACCACCGCGCCGAACACCCGGGCTGCGCCGCCGAGGATCAGGGCGGCGTAGGCGAGGAACGTGTTGGCGTTCTGGTACTGGTCGGGGATGGCCGAGCCGGTGCCGACGGCGTAGATCATCCCGCCGAGCGCACCGAGGATGCCGCCGAGCACCAGCGCCTGCATCTTGTAGGTGTAGACGTTCTTGCCCAGGGCGCGGACGGCGTCCTCGTCCTCGCGGATGGAGCGGACGACGCGGCCCCACGGGCTGCGCATGAGCGCCCAGATGAGCAGGCAGGACAGGGCCACCAGCGACCAGCCCACGAGCGCCACCCAGAGCTCCCCACCGGACCAGCTGGTGCCCAGGATGCGGTAGCGCGCGTTGGTGGTCCACGGCGCGAGCGCCAGGAAGTCGCTGTTGAAGGCGGAGATGCCGCGGGTCCCGTTGGTCAGCGGGGTGGCCGAGACCGACCGGAACACCAGGCGTAGCCCCTCGGCGGCGGCGATGGTCACGATCGCCAGGTAGTCCGCGCGCAGCCGCAGGGTCGGCAGGCCGAGCAGCAGGGCGAGCACGATCGCGGCAGCCAGGCCGACGAGGACCCCGACCCAGAAGTTCAGTCCCCACTTGCTGACCGAGATGGCGATGCCGAACCCGCCGAGCATGGCGAAGGCGATCTGCCCGAAGTTCAGCAGGCCGGTGTAGCCGAACTGCACGTTGATGCCGAGGGCCAGCAGGACGAAGAAGATGGCCTGGAACCCCAGAGCGGCCTTGCCGGCGACCGCGACGGCGTTGATGAGTTCGCTCATGGGGTCAGCCCACCCGGACGCGGCTGCCCAGGATCCCCTGGGGCCGGATGACGAGGATGACGATCAGCAGCAGCAGCCCGCCGACGTACTTGACGTCGTTCGGGACGACGAGGGTCGACATCTGGACGAAGACGCCGACGACCAGGCTGCCGATGAGCGCGCCGTAGGCGGTCCCGAGCCCCCCGAGCGTGACACCGGCGAACATGAGCAGCAGCAGGCGGAAGCCCATGTCCCACTGCACCTGGTCGGACAGGCCGAGCAGGACGCCGCCGAGCGCGGCCAGCGTCCCACCCATCATCCAGACGACCAGGATGACCCGGTTGACGTCGATGCCGGAGGAGGCGGCGAGGTCACGGTTGTCCGAGACCGCCCGCATGGCCTTGCCGATCTTGGTGCGCTGCAGCATGAGCGCGACCAGCACGAGGACGACGATCGAGATGACCACGGAGGCGAGGTCGGCGCCCGTCATGCGGAAGAGGCCGTAGTCGACGGCCCGGCCGCCCCCGACGCCCTCGTAGGCGTTGGACCGGCCGCCGTAGACCAGCTGGATCAGGTAGCGCAGCAGCAACGAGAGGCCGATCGACACGACCAGCGCCGCGATCAGCCCGGTGCCGCGGCGCCGCAGCGGCCGCCAGAGCCCCAGCTCGTTGAGCGCGCCGACGGCGGCGCCCACGAGCATCGCGATCAGCGCCGACAGGACGAACGGAACGCCGCCCTCGACGTTGATGAACCAGGCCGCGACCGCGCCGATGGTGACCAGCTCGCCGTGGGCGAAGTTGGTCAGGCCCGTCGTCCCGAAGATCAACGACAGGCCGACGGCGCACATCGCGATGAGCAGGCCGAACCGGATGCCGTCGACGAGCAGCTGGACGGCGCGCACCGTGCCACCGCCGCTCTCCCGGCTGCCGTCGTTGAGCCCGATGATGGCCGCCTGCCGGCGCCCCTCCTCGACGGTGACCGTGCGGCTGTCCTCACCCGCCAGGACCACGCCCTCCGGCAGGTCGTCGGCGTCGATGCTGACCACGTAGTCACCCGGGCCGGGGAGGTCGACCTCCCAGCGGCCCTGCTCGTCGGTCTCGACCGTGTCGACCTCTTCGCCGTCGACGGTCGTGACCGTCACCTCGACACCCTCGATCGGGCCGCTCCGGCTGGTCTGCAGGGTGCCGGCGAGCTGCTCGGTGGCCGCTCCCTCGTCGGTGGCCTGGGCGAACCCCGGGACGACGGCGGCGAGCCCGAGCCCGAAGGCGGCGACGAGCAGGACGCGGACCAGGTACCTGAGGCGTGCGTCGGAGCAGTCCCGTCCGGTCGAGGCGCGTGGGGCTCTCTCTGGGCGGCGACCGTGTCGTCGGGCACGGCCTGGCGCGTGCGTCACGCGACCTCCCTGGCGTGTGAGTGGAGGGGGGACCGTAACCCAGGTGTGTTTCGGGTCGCCGTCCTCGCTGCGAGCTGTGACCTTTCCGCGACACGCCGCCCCGATCCACCCCCTCCGCGGCGGCGCGCCGTCGTGATCAACCCTCCTCCTGGGTGCACGCTCTGGCCACAGTCCAGGGGAGGACTCCTGTGTCAGGTTCCGGTTCGCGGTCCCGCGTCACGACGCGCACGGCGCGTCCCGACGACCTGCCCGCCGTCCTCGCCCTGGTGCGCCAGCACCGGGCCGAGGCCCACGCCGAGGGCGTGCTCACCGGACAGACACCCGGGGCCGCCGCGGCCGCCGGGTTCCGCCGGCTGCTCGCCGACGACGGTCACCGGGTGGCGCTGGCGGTCCGGCCGGACCCGGACGTCGGCGGTGCCGGCGAGGTGGTGGTGGGGCTGGCGATCCTCGGCGTCGACCCGCTGTCGGTGGTCCTCGGCGTCCGCCAGGTGACCGTCGACAACCTCGTCGTCCACCGGGAGCACCGCCGCTGCGGAGCGGGGGCCGCCCTGCTCGGCGCCGCGGTCGCCTTCGCGGCCGAGACCGGCGCCGACCACGTGGTCGCCGCGGTCGGCGGGCACGAGGCCGAGCGGCTGCGGTTCCTCGCCCGGATGGGCTTCGCGCCGCTCACCACCCGCCGGATCGTCCCCCGGGAGAGCCTCGCGCGGGCGCTGGCCGCCTGGCGGCGCGGTGGCGTGCCCATCCCCGTGCCGCGCCGTCCACCGGTCCGCCGACGGCCGGTCGACCGGGGAGTTCCGCTCGTGGACGCTGCCGAGGGCTGAGTGAGGACCCCTCTCAGGCGCCGCCGAGCATGCAGGTCAGCCGGGCCGTGGCCGTCGGCCGGCCCTGCTCGTCGCTGACCTCGACCCGGAAGGTGGCCAGGGTGCGGCCGCGGCGGACCGGCGTGGCCACCGCCGTCACGAACCCGCTGGTCGCCGGCCGCAGGTAGCTGACGTTGAGCTCCACGCCCACGCACCGGCGTCCGGGGCCGGCGCCGAGGGCGGCCGCCCAGGACCCCACCGTCTCCACCAGCGCGCAGGTCGCCCCGCCGTGCAGCAGCCCCGCCGGCTGCTGGTTCCCCTCGACCGGCATGGTCGCGACCAGGTGGTCGGGGTCGTAGTCGGTGATCTCGATGCCGAGCTTCTCGTCGAGCGGGCTGACGTGGCCGGTGGGCAGCCAGTCGGGAGGGGCGAGGGTCACCGGGGCACGGTAGCCAGCGGGCGGACGGCGCCTCGCCGGGGCCCGCCGCCGGACCGGCGGTGTCGGTGACCGCACCTAGGATCGGCGGTGATGTCCGCTCCGGTCTCCGCCCTCGCGTCCCCTGCCGTCCCGACCACCGGTGGGCCGCGCCCCCGGCTGCTCCTGCTCGACGGGCACTCCCTGGCCTACCGCGCCTTCTTCGCGCTGCCGGTGGAGAACTTCTCGACCACCACCGGCCAGCCGACGAACGCGGTCTACGGCTTCACGTCGATGCTGATCAACATCCTGCGCGACGAGCAGCCCACCCACCTCGCGGTCGCCTTCGACGTCGGCCGCAAGACCTTCCGCAGCGAGATCTTCGCGGAGTACAAGGCCAACCGCGCCGAGAGCCCGACCGACTTCCGCGGCCAGGTCAGCCTCATCCAGGAGGTGCTGGGCGCGCTGCGCGTGCCGGTCATCACCGCCGAGGGCTACGAGGCCGACGACGTCATCGCGACGCTGACCGTCGCGGCGGTCGAGCAGGGCATGGACGTGCTGATCGCCACCGGCGACCGCGACGCGCTGCAGCTGGTCAACGAGCACGTCACCGTGCTGTACCCGCGCAAGGGCGTGTCCGACCTGACCCGGTTCACGCCGCAGGAGGTGGAGACCAAGTACGGGCTCTCCCCTGCGCAGTACCCCGACTTCGCGGCGCTGCGCGGCGACCCCAGCGACAACCTGCCGAGCATCCCGAGCGTCGGCGAGAAGACGGCCGCGAAGTGGGTCCGCGAGTACGGCTCCCTCGACGCGCTCGTCGACCAGGTGGACACCGTCAAGGGCAAGGTCGGCGAGAAGCTGCGCGAGCACCTCTCCTCGGTGATGCAGAACCGGCGGCTGACCGAGCTCGACCGCGCCGTTCCGCTGGAGCTGGGCCCGGCCGACCTCGCCGTCCGCGCGTGGGACCGCAACGAGGTGCACACCCTCTTCGACAACCTGCAGTTCCGGGTGCTCCGGGACCGCCTGTTCGCGACCCTCACCAGCGCCGAGCCCGAGGTCGAGGGCGGCTTCGACGTCGCCGTCGACGAGGTGCCGGCCGGCGGGCTGGGCGCGTGGCTGGAGCGGAACGCGCGGACCGGCCGGACCGGCGTCATCTTCCGCGGCACGTGGGGGAGGGGCGGCGGGGAGCTGACCGGCATCGCGCTGGCCGCCGCCAACGACTCCGCCACGTTCGTCGACCTCGGACCCGGCCTGGACGTCGCCGACGAGCAGGCGCTGGCCGCCTGGCTCGCCGACCCGGCCACCCAGAAGGTCGTGCACGAGGTCAAGGGCCCGCTGCTGGCGGTGTGGGCGCGGGGCTGGGAGCTCGACGGGGTGGTCAGCGACACCGCGCTGGCCGCCTACCTGGCGCTGCCGGGGCAGCGGTCCTTCGACCTCGGCGACCTCGCCGTCCGCTACCTGCGCCGTGAGCTCAAGGACACCGCGACCGAGGAGACGCAGCTCACCCTCGACGGGCTGGGCCCGTCGGAGGACGACCTCGCCCGCGAGGCCGCGACCGCCGACGTGCTCAAGGCGGTGGCGGTCAACGACCTGTCCGACGCGCTGGAGACGGTGCTCGGCCAGCGCGGCGGGGACGCCCTGCTCGGCGCGATCGAGCTGCCGCTGACCCGGGTGCTCGCGGGCATGGAGTACCGGGGCATCGCGGCGGACCTCCCCTTCCTCCAGGGGCTGCAGCGCGAGTTCGCCGAGGGCGTCGCCGACGCGGCCGCCGAGTGCTACGCCGTCATCGGCCGCGAGGTGAACCTCGGTTCGCCGAAGCAGCTGCAGGCGGTGCTCTTCGACGAGCTGGGACTGCCGAAGACGAAGAAGATCAAGTCCGGCTACACGACCGACGCCGAGGCGCTGACCTCGCTGCTCGCGTCGACCGGGCACCCGTTCCTCGAGCACCTGCTGCGGCACCGCGACGTCACCCGGCTGCGCACCGTCATCGACGGGCTGATCCCGATGGTCGACGACGCCGGGCGCATCCACACGACCTTCCAGCAGACGATCGCCGCGACCGGCCGGCTGTCCTCGACCGACCCGAACCTGCAGAACATCCCCATCCGCACCGCCGAGGGCCGGCGGATCCGGCAGGCGTTCGTGGTCGGCGCGGGCTACGAGTCGCTGATGACCGCCGACTACAGCCAGATCGAGATGCGGATCATGGCGCACCTCTCCGGCGACGAGGGGCTGATCGAGGCGTTCACCTCGGGGGAGGACCTGCACTCCTTCGTCGCCTCCCGGGCGTTCGGCATCCCCATCGAGGACGTCGACCCCGAGATGCGCCGGCGGATCAAGGCCATGAGCTACGGCCTGGCCTACGGTCTGTCGGCCTACGGGCTGTCCCAGCAGCTGCGCATCTCCACCGAGGAGGCGCGCGAGCAGATGAACGCCTACTTCGAGCGCTTCGGCGGCATCCGCGACTACCTCGACAGCGTGGTGGAGGAGGCGCGGCTGTCCGGCTACACCGAGACGACGCTCGGCCGGCGCCGCTACCTGCCCGACCTGACCAGCGACAACCGGCAGCGCCGCGAGATGGCCGAGCGGATGGCGCTCAACGCCCCCATCCAGGGCTCGGCGGCCGACGTCATCAAGGTCGCCATGCTCAACGTGGAGAAGGCCATCGCCGCCGACGGGCTGCGGTCGCGGATGCTGCTCCAGGTGCACGACGAGCTCGTGCTCGAGGTGGCCCCAGGGGAGCATGAGGCGCTGGAGTCGCTGGTCCGCCGGGAGATGGCCGGCGCCGCAGAGCTGTCGGTGCCCCTGGAGGTCTCGGTGGGCTTCGGCGCCAGCTGGGACGCCGCCGCCCACTGAAGGACGACCCCGGTGCCCCCCGCGCCGGGGCCAGGTGCCGTGCACGGGTGATCGCCGACCTCGCGGTGTGGTGGCCGAACCCGCGTCGTAGCGCGAGGTCGCCGACCACACCGCGGGTCCGGCGCGTGTGCCGCCACCTTCCGGCCGGCGGAGCACCGACTTGTCCGGGGTGCCGGCAGCGGGGACGGTCAGGTGGTGACCGACGACACGGTGCTGGTGGTCGGCGCCGGACCGGTGGGGATCCTCAACGCCCTCGGCCTGGCGCGGGCGGGGATCCCCGTCACCGTGCTCGACCGGGCGCCCGGCGTCGTCCGGTCGCCGCGGGCCGCCATCTACCACTGGGCGGCTCTCGACGGGCTGGAGCGGCTCGGCGTCTACGAGCAGGCGGCCACCCGCGGCTTCCTCAAGCAGGACTACGAGTACCGGGCGTACAAGACCGGTGAACGGGTCCGGTTCGGGCTGGACCCGCTGGAGGGCCTGGTCGAGCGCCCGTACAACCTGCACCTCGGCCAGGGGGCGCTGGTCGAGATCGCCCTCGCGGAGCTGGCCGCCCACGACTCGGCCACCGTGCTGTGGCAGCACACCGTCGTCGCCGTCGACCAGGACGACGACCGGGTGACCGTCACCGTGGAGACGCCCGACGGCGTCCGCACCTCCACGGCGGGCTGGCTGATCGGGGCCGACGGCGCGTCGAGCGCGGTCCGCAAGGCGGTGGGCCTGCCGTTCGAGGGCTTCACCTGGCCCGAGCGCTTCGTCGCGACCAACGTCCGCTACCCGTTCGCCGAGCACGGGTTCGCGCAGAGCACCTTCATCGTCGACGACGTGTACGGCGCGGTGATCGCGAAGCTCGACGACTCGGCCGGCGGCGGGTTGTGGCGCTACACCTACTGCGAGTCCCAGGACCTGCCCGAGGACGGCGTCCTGGACCGGATGCCCGACGTCCACCGCGCGGTGCTGCCCACGCCCGCCGAGGTCGAGGTGGCGGAGTGGGCCCCGTACCGGATGCACCAGCGGGTGGCGCCGCGGTTCCGGGAGGGGCGGGTGCTGCTGGCCGGCGACGCCGCCCACGTCACCAACCCCTCCGGCGGCCTCGGGCTCACCGGGGGCCTGTTCGACACCTTCGTGTTGCAGGAGGCGCTCGCCGCCGTGGTCCACGGCACCGCCGACCAGTCGGTGCTCGACGCGTACAGCCGCGAGCGGCACCGGGTCTTCGTCGAGCTGGTCGACCCCGCCGCCACGGCGATCAAGAAGATGATCTTCCACAACTCCGATCCGGAGCAGCTGGAGCGGGACATGGCCGGCCTGCGCCGGCTGGCCACCGACCGCGACGCGCTGATCGAGCGGCTGATGCTCACCAAGCGGATGGAGACGCCGTCCCTCATCGGCGCCTGGTGAGCCGACGGTCGATCTCGACCTCCACCTCGACCTCGACCGGAGGTCGAGGTCAGGGGCGGTGGCAGACCAGCACGAGCGTGCCCGGGACCAGCGCCCCGCGCTCCGGCGACCACTGACCCCACTCCTGGGTGCGGCCCGGCGTCCACTCGGGCTCGATCAGGTCCGCCAGCACGAACCCGGCGCCGACCACCGCGCGCACCCAGTCGCCGACGGTGCGGTGGTGCTCGACGTAGACGGTCTCCCCGTCCTCGCCGGTCTCGACGTAGGGCCGGCGGTCGAAGTAGGAGGAGACGATCCGCAGGTCCTCGGGGTCGGGGGAGTCCGGGAGGGGCCAGCGCATCGGGTGGTTGACGGACGCGACGAACCGCCCGCCGGGCCGCAGCACCCGTGCCACCTCGGCCAGCGCCCCCTCGACGTCGGCCACGAACGGCAGCCCGCCGTAGGCCGAGCAGGCCAGGTCGACGCTCGCGGCGGCCAGCGGCAGCGCCCCGACGTCGGCCTGCACCAGCGGGACGTCGATCCCCGTGGCGCGGTTGAGGTCGGCGGCGCGGGCCAGCATCCCCCCGGAGACGTCCAGCGCGACGACGTCGGCCCCCTGCCGGCGCAGCCACCGGGCACACGGAGCCGAGCCGCAGCCGACCTCCAGCACCCGCCGCCCCGCGACGTCCCCGAGCAGGTGCGCCTCGCCCTCCCGCAGCCCCTCCGGACACCAGAGGAAGTCGACGTCGCCGAGGTCGGCCCCGTGCTCGGCGAGGTACGCCGGCGCGGCGGCGTCCCACCACCGCCGGTTGGCGCGCACCGACTCCGCCGCGTCCGCCTCCCGGCGCTCGACGCCGCTCGGCGCCGGGTAGCCGTCGTCGGCCAGGGGGAGGCCGGATGCCGGGGGCAGGGGAGCGATCATGACACGCCGATCGTGACACGCCCGGGGGCTCCGGAGGCGGCGCGACCCAGGTGGACCCGGTGCTGCTGCGCTCCGTACCATGGGGGATGCGCCAGAGGTCTGTCAGTGCTGTGCCCACCGGGGTCCAGCCCGCGCCGGCTCTCCCCGCTCCCCGCGGCAACCCGGCCGCGGGTCCCCTGTCCCTACGCATCCCCCGTCCGGAGCACTCGACCACATGACCTCCACCCAGGTCCGTCCTAACAGCACCCCCCAGGTCGCGATCAACGACATCGGCACCGCCGAGGACTTCCTCGCCGCGATCGACCAGACGATCAAGTACTTCAACGACGGCGACATCGTCGAAGGCGTCATCGTCAAGGTCGACCGGGACGAGGTGCTGCTGGACATCGGCTACAAGACCGAGGGCGTCATCCCCTCGCGAGAGCTGTCCATCAAGCACGACGTCGACCCCAACGAGGTCGTCAGCGTCGGCGACGAGGTGGAAGCCCTCGTCCTCCAGAAGGAGGACAAGGAAGGCCGTCTGATCCTGTCCAAGAAGCGCGCACAGTACGAGCGCGCCTGGGGCACGATCGAGGCGAAGAAGGAAGCCGACGAGGTCGTCACCGGCACCGTCATCGAGGTCGTCAAGGGCGGCCTCATCCTGGACATCGGCCTGCGCGGGTTCCTCCCCGCGTCGCTGGTCGAGATGCGCCGCGTCCGCGACCTGCAGCCCTACGTGGGCCGGGAGCTCGAGGCGAAGATCATCGAGCTGGACAAGAACCGCAACAACGTCGTCCTGTCCCGTCGGCAGTGGCTGGAGCAGACGCAGTCCGAGGTCCGCAGCGAGTTCCTCAACAAGCTCGCCAAGGGTCAGGTCAGGACCGGCGTCGTCTCCTCGATCGTCAACTTCGGCGCGTTCGTGGACCTCGGCGGCGTCGACGGTCTCGTGCACGTCTCCGAGCTGTCCTGGAAGCACATCGACCACCCCTCCGAGGTCGTTGAGGTGGGCCAGGAGGTCACCGTCGAGGTGCTCGACGTCGACCTCGACCGCGAGCGGGTCTCGCTGTCGCTCAAGGCGACGCAGGAGGACCCGTGGCGGCAGTTCGCCCGGACCCACCAGATCGGCCAGGTCGTGCCCGGCAAGGTCACCAAGCTGGTGCCCTTCGGTGCGTTCGTGCGTGTCGACGAGGGCATCGAGGGCCTGGTGCACATCTCCGAGCTGGCCGAGCGCCACGTGGAGATCCCCGAGCAGGTCGTGCAGGTCGGCGACGAGATCCTGGTCAAGGTCATCGACATCGACCTGGACCGGCGCCGGATCTCGCTGTCGCTCAAGCAGGCCAACGAGGGTGTCATCGGCGACGAGGAGCAGTTCGACCCCGCCGCCTACGGCATGGCCGCGTCCTACGACGACCAGGGCAACTACATCTACCCCGAGGGCTTCGACCCCGAGACCGGCGAGTGGCTCGAGGGCTACGACGAGGCCCGGGAGACGTGGGAGCGGCAGTACGCCGAGGCCCAGGCCCGCTTCGAGGCGCACCGCAAGCAGATCGCCGACGCCCGCGCGGCCGACGCGGAGGCTGCGGCCGGTGGCAACTACTCCACCGGTGAGGCCGAGGTCAGCGACACCTCCGGCGGGACCCTCGCCAGCGACGAGGCGCTCGCGGCCCTGCGGGCCAAGCTGGCCGGCGGCGAGTGACCGCACTCGGCTGAGCTGATCGGCTGAAGGGCTGAGGCCCGGGACCCCGTGGGGTCCCGGGCCTCAGTCGTCCCTCCCATCCCCTGGAGGGACGAGGAGAGGACCCGCGCGTGTCCGCGGGGCCTCCCTGTCGGGGGCGGCCCTCCTGCAGGGACCCGCCGCGAGCGTGCGAGGCGACGGGGGGCAGGAGGGCCCGCTCTCAGAGGCTGAGGATGATCGCGAACGCCGTGCGCGGGCGGCCGCCGGAGTCGGCCAGGAACGACCAGGTGTGCCGGCCGGCGGGGGCGGTCGCGGACAGCCAGCGCAGGAAGGCGTTGCGCGGGCGCACGGCCGGGGCGTTGCGCTCGAGTCGCTCCCGCACGGCCGGCAGGTCCGTGACCCGGACGCCGGTGGGGCGGTCGAGCCGGTGCCGGCCAGGACCGCGACGCGTGGCAGCAGGGGACGACGAGGGGGCCGCGTGGGCGGGACGGGACATGGTCGGTTCTGCCTCTCTCGGCGGGGATGAACGCCGAGGCGGACGTTATCCACGGGACGCGTGTGACTGGAGCGACGCGCCGGGCTGGATGGACGGGTGTTACCTGTCCGTGATGGGCCCCCGGGTGCTGGCTACTGTCCGCCCATGCTGCGGATCGGGCTGACCGGCGGGATCGGATCGGGGAAGAGCACGGTGGCCGGCCTGCTCGCCGCCCGCGGGGCCCGGATCGTCGACGCCGACCGCATCGCCCGCGAGGTCGTCGAGCCCGGCACCCCCGGGCTGGCCGCCGTCGCCGACGCCTTCGGCCCGGAGGTGCTGACGTCGGAGGGAGCGCTGGACCGCCCGGCCCTGGCCGCCGTCGTGTTCGCCGACCCCGCGGCACGGGCCCGGCTCGACGGGATCGTCCACCCGCTGGTCCGCGCGCGGGCCGCGGAGCTGGTCTCGGCGGCGCCTCCGGACGCCGTCGTGGTCCAGGACGTGCCGCTGCTGGTGGAGACCGGCCAGGCGGCGGGCTACGACCTCGTGCTGGTGGTGGAGGCCGACCTGGAGACGCGGGTCCGCCGGCTGGCGCAGCGCGGCCTGGCCGAGGCCGACGCGCGCGCCCGGATCGCCGCGCAGGCGACCGACGAGCAGCGCCGGGCGGTGGCCGACGTCGTCCTGGACAACAGCGGCTCTCCCGAGGACCTGGCCGCCCAGGTCGACCGCTTCTGGGCCGAGCGCGTCGGGCCGGCCCTCGGCGCGTGAGACGCGCCCTACCGGCCGGGAACGCGAAGGGCCCCAGGTCGATCGACCTGGGGCCCTGCTGCTGTGGGCGATACTGGGTTCGAACCAGTGACCTCTACCGTGTCAAGGTAGCGCTCTACCACTGAGCCAATCGCCCGTTCCGGTCTGCCGGCCGGCCCGTTCCACCGCTCCCGGGGGAGCCGAGGTGGAGACGGGATTTGAACCCGTGTAGACGGCTTTGCAGGCCGTTGCCTCGCCTCTCGGCCACTCCACCGCACACGGGCGCCGGTCTCGCGACCAGCGCCCGAGGTTCCGAGCGGACGACGGGATTCGAACCCGCGACCCTCACCTTGGCAAGGTGATGCTCTACCAGCTGAGCCACGTCCGCGTTGCTGTCCTACGGGAGAGAACCATACCCGACCGCGAGTGCGGCTCCGAAGGGGGGTCCCTCCTCCGCCTGCGTCAGCGAGCGCCGGGGTCGGCGCCGCCGTTGGACAGCAGGGCGGTCAGTTCGTCGTCCACCGCGAGGACGGAGGCCTCCTCGCCCATGGGGACGATGGTCTCGGTGAGCTGCAGGAACCCGGCCACCGCGCCGCGGGAGAGCTCGAACAGCGCCTCGCCCGAGGGGGCGCGCAGGTGGAGGTAGAGGACGTCGCCGGCCGTGCGGGACGGCCACAGGCGCACGTCACCCTCGCCGGCCGGGCGGTCGAGACTGGACTGCAGCAGCTCGCGCGCGAGCAGCCAGGAGATGCCCTCGCCGCCGTCGGTGCCGCTGTCGCCGAAGGTGATCCGGACGGCGAAGGGGTCGCTGACCTGATAGCTGAGCAGCGCCGGCACCTCGGTCCACGACTGTGGTCCGATCAGGTGGAGGGTGGTGGGGCACGTGTACCCGGGCGTCGAGCGGCTGATCATGACCCGAACAACGACCTTCCCTGAGACGGGTCACGCCGCGGCGTCTGCCGGGCGTGTCCATCCTGTAGTGCCCCCTCCGGGGCCGGCTGAACCGTGGAGCCTCCCCGCGAACGCGGTGGCGTGTGACCATGGACACGTGAGCCGTCCGGCACGGCGGGCCGGGCACGGGCCCGGCGACGCCGACCTCCTGCTGCGGGTGCGCGCAGGGGACGGGGCCGCCCTGGAGGAGCTCTACCTGCGCTACAGCCGCCCGGCGTTCGCCCTCGCCCGGCGCATCCTGGCGGACGACGCGCTGGCCGAGGACGTGCTCCAGGAGGTGTTCCTGGGGGTGTGGCGCGACCCGGCCGCCTACGACCACGACCGCGGCAGCCTCTCGTCCTGGCTCATGGGGCTGGTGCACCACGAGGCCGTCGACGCCGTCCGCCGGGAGGAGGCCCACCGGCGGCGGCTGGGCCGCGCTGACGACCCCGCCGGGGAGCCGGCGTCCGGCGGCGACGTCGAGGAGGACGTGTGGGGGCGGATCGTCGCCGCCCGCGTGCGGGCCGCGCTGGGCGCGCTCCCGGACGCCCAGCGGGAGGCGCTGACGCTGGCCTACTACGGCGGCTACACGCAGCGGGAGGTGGCGGCACTGACCCGGGCACCGCTCGGCACGGTCAAGACACGCATGCTGGCCGGCATGCGACGGCTCCGGGAGGACCTCGGCACGGTCGCCGGCCGCTCGATGGGTGGTGCCCTCCACGACGTCACCCACGTCGACGGGCCGGGCCGGTGAGCGAGCTCCCCGGGGCGCCGCGGCGACCGGACGGGCACGGGACGTTCGACGAGCTGGCCGTCGGCTGGGCGCTGCACGCGCTCGAGCCCGAGGAGGAGACCCTCGTCGCCGCCCACCTGCCCGGCTGCGCCCGCTGCCGGGGCACCGTCGCCGAGACCACCGAGGTCATGGGCGCGCTGGCCGCCGACCTGCCGCCGGCCCGGCCCTCCGACCGCCTGGGCGAGCGGCTGCGCGCGGCCGTCGGGGAGACCGCGCAGCGCGTTCCGGCCGAGCGGCCGCCGGGTCCCCGGCCCGCACCGGAGGGGGACGCCGTCGCCTGGCCGGCCGACCTGCCCGCCGTCGGGTTGCCCGGCTACCCCGTGCCCGACCCCGTCGAGCCGCCGCTGCCACCGACGCCCTGGCGCCGCGTGCTGCCCAGCGCCCTCCTCGCGGGGGCGGTGGCGGCGATGCTGGCCCTGGGCACCTGGAACGTGGTGCTCAGCACCGCGCGGGACGAGGCGCGGGCGGCGGCGGCCGTGCAGGCCGACGTCGTCAACGCGCTGCTCACCCCCGGCCGGGCGACGATCGCGCCGCTGTCCGGGGACGACGGCGCGCCGCTGGCGACGGTGGTCGCCAGGGCCGGCCGGGTGCAGGTGGTCACCCACGGCCTGCCGGTCAACGAGGCCGCGGCGCAGACCTACGTGATCTGGGGCATCACCGGTGACACGCCGGTGGCCCTGGGCACCTTCGACGTGGTCCGACCACAGATGGACCTGCGGACCGTAGGCTCCGCCTCGATCGGTCTCGACGACTACTCGGCCTACGCGGTCAGCCTCGAGCCCGGTCGCCAGGCTCCGTCGGACCCGACGGACGTCGTCGCGCGCGGGGAGGTGACCAGCTGACCGGTCCGGAGACGGTGACCCCTGTCGAGCGGCGAGGGCACCAGACGAGAGAGCAACTGCAGGAGCACTACGGCCACGACAGCCACCGCAGCCTGCGGGAGCGGGTGGCCGGCACCCGCTGGCGCCGTCGGCTGGCCGCGCGCCGCACCGTCGACTCCACCTACCGGCTGGGCGTGGGCATCGTCGGCGGCCTGATCGTCGCCGTCGGGCTGGTCACCATCCCGCTGCCCGGGCCCGGGTGGCTCACCGTCATCGCCGGGCTCTTCGTGCTCGCCACGGAGTTCTTCTGGGCCGAGCGGCTGCTGGAGTTCACGAAGAAGCACGTCAAGGCCTGGACCGACTGGCTCGGCCGGCAGGCGCTGTGGGTGCGGCTGGCGGTCGCGCTCGTGACGGCGGCCTTCGTCTACGGCGTCCTGGTGGTCACCCTGCACATGATGGGCGTGCCCGGCTGGGTCCCGGGGTGGGTGCCGCTCTGGCGGTGAGGGTCTGGCACAATGAACTCCCGCACGGGCGATTGGCTCAGTGGTAGAGCGCTTCGTTCACACCGAAGAGGTCACTGGTTCGAACCCAGTATCGCCCACCCCCGGCAGAGGCCCGGTCCGCGACGGCGGACCGGGCCTCTCCGCGTCTGCGGCGCCGGCCGCGAGCGGGGACCATGGGGTCGATGCCCCCGCGCCGGTCCCCAGCCGTCCCCGCCGGCCAGCACCCGCGGCAGCCCGGTCGCGCCGCCCGGCTGGCGGCCGTGGTGGAGCGCGACGGCGGTACCTGCATCTGGTGCGGCCGCGGCTTCGGGCCCCTCGTGGCGGCGACCACCGAGCACGTCGTCCCGCGGGTCAAGGGCGGCCCGTCCTGGCTGGAGAACGAGGTGGCCGCCTGCCGCCGGTGCAACGCCGACCGGGGGCACCGCCCGCCGGTCGACTGGCTCGAGGAGTGCGAGCGGCGCGGCTGGGCGCCGGACGCACCGCGGCTGGCGCGGGCCCTGGCCGCGCTGGGGGAGGCCATCGAGCGGGTGGGCGGCCAGCGGCGGGCGCGGCCCTACCTCGACGCCCAGCTCAGGCGGGTGCGCCGCCGGTTCCCCGAGGCCGCCCCCGACCGGCGTCGTACGGTCGCCCCGTGACCGACGTCGTGGGCAGCATCGCGCAGGTGACGGTCTACCCGGTCAAGAGCCTCGGTGGCCGGACCGTCGCCGAGGTGGAGGTCTCGCCGGCCGGCCTCGCCGGCGACCGGGCGTGGCGCGTCGTCGACGCGACGACGGGGGAGCCGGTGACGGTCAAGACCACCCCCGCGATGGCCGGCGTCGTCGCCACGGGGGACGACGAGGCCGACACGATCACCCTCACCGAGGTGCTGGGCCGGCCCGTCCGGCTGGAGCGGGCCGCCGGGCCACAGGTCGACGCCGCCGCCGTCCACCTGGTGAGCCGGGCGGCCGTCGCCCGCGCCGCCGCCGGGGAGGTGCCCGAGGGCTGCTCGGCCGACGACCCCCGCGCCAACCTCCTGCTCGACCTCCCGCCCGGCGCCGACGAGCGCGGCTGGGTGGGGCGCACCGTCCGCATCGGCGCCGTCGAGCTGCTGGTCACCCGCACGCCCAAGCACTGCCTGGGTGTCTACGCCGACGTCCGGCGGCCGGGGACGGTGCGCGTCGGAGACCGGGTCGAGGTGGCTCCGCACTAGCGTCGTCGGCGTGCCCAGCTCCAGCCGCCGGCCGGTCGCCGCCGGGGTCCTCGCGCTGCTGCTGGCCGCCTGCGGCGCCGCTCCGGAGCCGGAACCGGAGGCCGCACCGTCCGCGACGTCCGCCTCCGCCCCGCCGGCCCCGGAGTCGGTCACCGTCGTCGCCACCGGCGACGTGCTGGTGCACCAGGACGGCGCCCTGGTCGCGGGGGCCGCCACCGGGGACGGCGGGTACGACTTCACCGGGGTGTTCGCGCCGGTCGCGCCGGTCATCGGGGACGCCGACCTGGCCATCTGCCACCTGGAGACGCCGGTCGCCCCGGCGGGCGGGCCCTACCGCGGGTACCCGAGCTTCGCCGTCCAGCCGGAGGTCGTCGACGCGCTGGCCGGCGCCGGCTACGACCTGTGCACCACGGCCTCCAACCACTCGCTGGACGCAGGCGTCGACGGGGTGGCCCGCACCCTCGACGTCCTGGACGCGGCCGGGATCGCCCACACCGGCACCTACCGCTCGCAGGCCGAGAGCGCGACCCCGGTCGTGCTCGACGTCGCCGGTGTGCGCGTGGCCTCGGTGTCCGCGACGTTCGGCCTCAACGGCGTGCCGCTGCCGCCCGGGCGGCCGTGGGCGGTGGACGTCGCCGACGTGCCCGACGTCGGGGGCGTGCTGGCCGCCGCGGCCCGGGCGCGCGCCGCCGGGGCGCAGATCGTGGTGGCCAGCCTGCACTGCTGCGCCGAGTACGACCACGAGCCGACCGCCGCCCAGGAGCAGGCGGTGCGGGCGCTGCTCGCCTCGCCGGACGTCGACCTGGTGCTGGGCCACCACGCCCACGTCGTGCAGCCGTTCGAGCGGATCGACGGCGAGTGGGTGGCCTACGGACTCGGCAACCACCTGGCCGAGCACTCGACCCGCGGCTACGCCACCGAGGACTCGGTGGCCGCCCGCTTCACCTTCACCCGCGGCGGCGACGGCCGGTTCACCGTCACCCGGGCCGAGGCCGTGCCGCTGCTCATCGACCGCCGTCCCGACGAGGTGCAGGTCGTGCCCGCGGACCCGGCCACGTTCGAGCGGGTGGCCGCGGTGCTCGACCGGCGGGGGGCGCGCGCCGCGGGGCTGGAGATCGTCGCCGGCTAGGTCGGGTGCTCCGGTTCCGGGTGCTCCGGTGGCTACCCTTCCCCTGTCCGGCCGACCCGGCCGGGCCGCACCGATCGACCTCCAGGAGCCCTCGTGTCAGCCGCGCCCACCCCTGCCGCCGCCGCGCCGATCCGGGTGCCGGCCGGGACCACGGCCCTGGACGCGCTCAAGGAGGCGGGGGTGCCGCTCAAGGGTCCCGACGGCGCGGTGGTCGTCCGCGACCTGGCCGGCGGGGACCTCCGGGACCTCGCCTGGGTGCCCGACGCCGACGCCGAGGTGGAGCCGGTGCCCGCGGCCAGCCCCGAGGGCCGCGCGGTGATCCGGCACTCGACGGCGCACGTGCTGGCGCAGGCCGTGCAGGAACTGTTCCCCGGCACGCGGCTGGGCATCGGCCCGCCCATCGAGAACGGCTTCTACTACGACTTCGACCCCGAGCGGCCGTTCACGCCCGAAGACCTCAAGGCCCTCGAGAAGAAGATGACCGAGATCGTCCGTGCCGGGCAGAACTTCGCCCGCCGCGAGATCAGCGACGCCGACGCGCAGGCCGAGCTCGCGCACGAGCCGTACAAGCTGGAGCTGATCGGGCTCAAGGGTGGTGCCGGCGAGGCGGCCGAGGGTGCCGACGTCGAGGTCGGCGGCGCCCAGCTGACCATGTACGACAACCTCGACCCCCGGACCGGTGAGCGGGTCTGGACCGACCTGTGCCGCGGCCCGCACCTGCCGCGCACCAACACGATCCCGGCGTTCAGCCTCACCCGGTCCGCCGCCGCCTACTGGCGGGGCAGCGAGAAGAACCCGCAGCTGCAGCGCATCTACGGCACCGCGTGGGAGAGCAAGGACGCGCACAAGGCCCACCTCGAGCACCTCGCGGAGGCAGAGCGCCGCGACCACCGCCGCCTCGGCGCGGAGCTGGACCTGTTCAGCTTCCCCGACGAGATCGGGTCGGGACTGGCCGTCTTCCACCCCAAGGGCGGGGTGGTGAAGCGGGAGATGGAGGACTACGTCCGCGCCCGCCACATCGAGGAGGGCTTCGACTACGTCGGGACGCCGCACATCACCAAGGCGCACGTCTTCGAGCTGTCCGGCCACCTGCCGTACTACGCGGACACCATGTTCCCGCCGATGGAGCTGGAGAACGCGCAGTACTACCTCAAGGCCATGAACTGCCCCATGCACAACCTGATCTTCCGGTCGCGCGGGCGGTCCTACCGCGAGCTGCCGCTGCGGTTCTTCGAGTTCGGCTCGGTGTACCGGTACGAGAAGTCCGGCGTCGTGCACGGCCTCACCCGCGTGCGCGGGCTGACCCAGGACGACTCGCACAGCTACGTCACCCCCGAGCAGGCCCCCGGCGAGATCCGGCACCTGCTGGCCTTCGTGCTCGGCCTGCTGCGGGACTTCGGCCTCGACGACTACTACCTGGAGCTGTCCACCCGCGGCGACGACCCGGACAAGCAGGACAAGTTCATCGGGTCCGACGAGGACTGGGAAGTGGCCACGAAGGTCCTCGAGCAGGCGGCGCGGGAGACCGGCCTCGAGCTCGTGCCCGACCCGGGCGGCGCGGCCTTCTACGGCCCCAAGATCTCCGTCCAGACCCGGGACGCCATCGGGCGCACGTGGCAGATGTCGACCATCCAGTACGACTTCAACCAGCCGGCCGGCTTCGGCCTGGAGTACACCTCCGCCGACGGCGGGCGCGAGCAGCCGGTGATGATCCACTCGGCGAAGTTCGGGTCGATCGAGCGGTTCTTCGCGGTGCTCACCGAGCACTACGCCGGAGCCTTCCCGGCCTGGCTCGCCCCGGTGCAGGTCGTCGGGATCCCGGTCACCGACGAGCAGGTGTCCTACCTGACCGACGTCGCGCTGAAGCTGAAGGCCCGCGGGATCCGGGTCGAGGTCGACGACTCCGACGACCGGATGCAGAAGAAGATCCGCACCGCCAGCAAGCAGAAGGTGCCGTTCGTGCTCATCGCCGGGGCGACCGACGCCGAGGCGGGGGCGGTCTCCTTCCGGTTCCGCGACGGCAGCCAGCACAACGGCGTCCCCGTCGAGCAGGCCGTCGCGGCGATCGCGCAGTGGGTGGCGAGCCGGGCCAACGCCGACCCCACCGCCGAGGCCCTGGTGGCCGGATGAGCACCGACGCGGAGGAGGGCTTCCAGGTCGCCGTCTCCAGTGACGACGGCGGGCCGGCCACGGTCTTCGAGCACCTGTGGACGCCGTACCGGATGGCCTACATCCGTGGTGAGGGCAAGCCCACGGGCGCGCACGACTGCCCGTTCTGCCTGATCCCGGAGATGGACGACGAGGAGGGGCTGATCGTCGCCCGCGGGGCCCTGGTCTACGCGGTGCTCAACCTGTACCCCTACAACGCCGGCCACCTCATGCTGGTCCCGTACCGGCACGTGCCCGACTACACCGACCTCACCGACGACGAGGTCGCCGAGCTCGGCGCCTTCACCCAGACCGCGATGCGGGTGGTGCGCTCGGTCTCCGGGGCGCACGGGTTCAACATCGGCATGAACCAGGGCTCGGTCGCCGGGGCCGGCATCGCCGACCACCTGCACCAGCACGCGGTGCCGCGCTGGGGCGGGGACACCAACTTCATGCCGGTCATCGGGCTGACCCGCGTGCTGCCGCAGGTGCTGCGCGAGACGCGCGAGCTGCTCTCGCAGCAGTGGCCCGGCGCGCGGGTCCGGGGGGACTGAGTGCTCGGGGTCAACGCGCGGGCGGCCGTCGGCCGCTTCTGGGCACCGGTGGTGGCCTGGCTGCTGCGCGCCGGGGTGACCGCGGACATGGTCACGCTGACCGGCACGGTCGGCGCGGTCGCCGGAGCGGTCGGGCTGATCGCCACCGGGCACCTGTTCTGGGGCGCGTTCACCGTCACCGTCTTCGTGCTGCTGGACATGCTCGACGGCGCGCTGGCCCGCGCCCGCGGCGGCGGATCGGTGTTCGGCGCCGTCCTCGACTCCACGGGCGACCGGGCCGCCGACGCCGCCGTCTTCGGCGCCCTGGTCTGGTGGTTCTCCGGGGCGGGGGACAACCGGCTGCTGGTGCTGCTGGCGCTGCTCTGCCTGGTCCTCGGGGTGCTCACCTCCTACATCAAGGCGCGCGCCGAGGGGATGGGCCTGTCCTGCGACGTCGGCGTCGTAGAGCGCACCGAGCGGCTGATCCTCGTGCTCGCCGGCACCGGGTTCACCGGGCTCGGCATCCCGTACGCCGTGCACGTCGGCCTCTGGGTCCTGCTCGTGGGCAGCGCGGTCACCGTCGGCCAGCGGTTCCTCGCGGTGTACCGGCAGTCCCGCGGCCGGTCGCTGCCCGCCCCGCCGTCGAGCCCCCCTGCCGGGCTGACCCCGTGAGTGACGCGGCGCGGACCGAGCCCGGTCCGGCGGCACCCCCGCTCGCGGTGGTCCCCGGGCGCCCGGGGCTGCGGGCCCGCGCCGGCGCGCGGCTGACCGACCTCGGCTTCGCCGCGGGCTGGGGCGCGGTGACGCGGCTGCCCGAGCCGGTGGCCCGCGGGGCCTTCGACCTCGCCGGCCGCTGGGCCGCGCGGCGGGACGGCCGCGGCGTCCGGCAGCTGCGGGCGAACCTGCGGGTGGCCACCGGCGGGCGGCTGCCGGAGGCCGAGCTGGACGCGCTGACCACCCGGGCGGTGCGCTCCTACGCGCGCTACTGGCAGGAGGCGTTCCGGCTGCCGCGGCTGAGCAGCGACCGGATCGTCGCCGGCACCGAGGTCGTCGGCCTCGAGCACGTGGTGGCGGCGCGGAACGGGGGGCGGCCCCTGGTGATGGTCCTGCCGCACAGCGGGAACTGGGACGCCGCCGGGGTGTGGTTCATCGACCACCTCGACGGCCCGTTCATGACCGTCGCCGAGCGGCTGCGGCCCGAGTCCCTGTACCGCCGGTTCCTGGACTACCGGGAGTCCCTCGGCATGCGGGTGGTGCCGCTCACGGGCGGGCCGCGGCCCAGCACCGAGGTGCTCCGGGAGTGGCTGTCCGCCGGCGGCGTGACCTGCCTGCTGGTCGACCGCAACCTCGGCAGCGGAGGAGTCGAGGTCGAGTTCCTCGGCCGGCGGGCGACGATGCCCGGGGGGCCGGCGCTGCTGGCCTCGCAGACCGGGGCGGCGGTGGTCCCCACCGTCTGCCAGTTCACCGAGCAGGGGTGGCGGCTGGTGTTCTCCCCGGAGGTGCCGGTCGACGGTCCCGGCCGGCTGCGCGACCGGGTGGGGACGGCGATGCAGGGCGTCGCCGACGCCTTCGCCGAGGGCATCGCGCGCCGGCCCGAGGACTGGCACGTCCTCGGCCGCATCTGGGCCGACGTGCCGCCCGACCCGCCGGAGCGGACCCGGCCGGGGCGTGCCGGATGAGGGTCGGGCTGGTCTGCCCCTACCAGTGGGACGTCCCCGGCGGCGTCCAGTACCACGTGCGCGACCTCGCCGAGACGCTGCGCGGGATGGGGCACCACGTGGAGGTGCTCACCCCGGCCGAGCGGGAGGAGTCCCTTCCCGCCGAGCACGTCACCTGGGCGGGGCGCACCGTCCCGGTCCCCTACAACGGCTCGATGGCCAGCGTGCAGTTCGGGCCGGTGTCGGCCGCGCGGGTGCGTCGCTGGCTGCGCGAGGGCCACTTCGACGTCGTCCACGTGCACGACCCGGCGCCGCCGTCGATCGGCCTCCTGGTCTGCATGATCGCCAAGGGCCCGATCGTGGCGACCTTCCACGCGGCCACCATCCGGTCGAAGTGGCTGGCCGCGTGGGGACCGGTGATCCGGCCGTGGCTGGAGAAGATCTCCGGGCGGATCGCCGTCTCCGACTTCGCCCGGCGGGTGCAGGTCGAGCACCTCGGCGGCGACGCGGTGATCATCCCCAACGGCGTGCACGTGGCCGCCTTCGCCGACGGCCCCACCCTGCCCGGCCGCAGCCGGGGTGTCGACGGCCCGACCATCGGCTTCCTCGGCCGCTACGACGAGCCGCGCAAGGGCCTGCCGGTGCTGCTGGAGGCGATGCGCACCGTCGTCCGGCAGCACCCCGGCGCCCAGCTGCTCATCGCCGGGCGCGGTGACCCCGACGAGGTGGGCGACCTGCTCGGCGAGGACCTGCGCCCGCAGGTGGCGCTGCTCGGCGAGCTCTCCGAGGAGGAGAAGGGCGCCTTCCTCCGGTCGGTCGACGTCTACTGCGCGCCCAACCTGCTGGGGGAGTCCTTCGGGATCATCCTGATCGAGGCCCTGGCCGCGGGCGCGCCCATCGTCGCCAGCGACCTGGACGCCTTCGCCCAGGTGCTGGAGGACGGATCGGCCGGCGTGCTGGTCCGGCGCGGCGACGCCCACCAGCTGGCGCTCGCCCTGGGCGCGCTGCTCAGCGACCCGCGGCGGCGGGCGGAGCTGTCGGACGTCGGGCAGCGGGTGGCCGCCGGGTACGACTGGTCGGTGATCGCCCGCCGGATCCTCGCCGTCTACGAGACCGTGGCGCTCCCCGGTGTGGGCGAGGTCACCGCCGAGGACGGCGACGACGAGCTGGACCGGCTGCCCGTCGTCCCGGATGACGAGGAACCGGGCGACGCCCCGATGCGAGCGGCCCTGCGACGGTGGGTGCAGCGCTAGCCTGACCGGCCGTGACCCCCGACGTCTGGCTGCTGCTCGTCCTCGCGGCGGTCCTCGTCCTCCTCGCGGCCTGGTCGGCGTGGACGCTGACCCGACTGCGCCGCTTGCGGGGCCGCGTCGACCGGGCCTGGACGTCCCTGGACACCCAGTTGCAGCGACGGGCGGGGCTCGCCGTCGAACTGGCCCGCGACCACGCCGCGGCCGTGGGGGAGGACCGGGCCGCCCGGCTGGCGGCCGCTGCACGGGAGGCCCGCGGGCCCCGGGGCGGGGACCGGGAGCTCGCCGAGAACGCGCTGGGCCGCGAGCTGCGCGACCTGCCCGGGGACCTGCCGGGGGTGCCGGCCGCGCTGCTGGCGGACCTCGAGGGCACCGCCACGCGGATCGGGCTGGCCCGGCGGTTCTACAACGACGCCGTCCGGGACACCCACGCGCTGCGCACCCGCCGGCTGCCGAGCCTGCTGCGGTTGCACGGCGGCCGGCCGATGCCGCGGTTCTTCGACATCGAGGACGGGCTGCGCGAGGTCACCAGCAGCGCCGCCGGCGGCCGACCGCGCCCGTGACCGTCCGTACGATGGAGCGGTTCCACCCCTCCCGCGCCCCCGACTCCTGAGGCAGCATCCCGTGGCAGAGCACAGCACGACCGACCAGACCCCCGCCGGCACCGGCACCGAGCGGGTGAAGCGCGGCATGGCCGAGCAGCTCAAGGGCGGCGTGATCATGGACGTCGTCACCCCCGAGCAGGCCCGGATCGCCGAGGACGCCGGGGCCGTGGCGGTCATGGCGCTCGAGCGGGTGCCGGCCGACATCCGGGTCCAGGGCGGCATCGCGCGGATGAGCGACCCCGACATGATCGACGGGATCATCCAGGCCGTCTCCATCCCGGTGATGGCCAAGGCCCGCATCGGCCACGTCGTCGAGGCGCAGGTGCTGCAGAGCCTCGGCGTGGACTACATCGACGAGTCCGAGGTGCTCACCCCGGCCGACGAGGCGCACCACATCGCCAAGTCGGCGTTCACCGTGCCGTTCGTCTGCGGCGCCACCGACCTGGGCGAGGCGCTGCGCCGGATCGCCGAGGGCGCGGCGATGATCCGCTCCAAGGGCGAGGCCGGCACCGGCAACGTCGTCGAGGCGGTGCGGCACATGCGCGCCATCCGGGCCGGCATCCGGCGGCTGGGCACCCTGGACGAGACCGAGCTGTTCGTCGCCGCCAAGGAGCTGCGGGCCCCGTACGAGCTGGTCGCCGAGGTGGCCCGGCTGGGCAAGCTGCCCGTGGTGCTGTTCACCGCCGGCGGCATCGCCACCCCCGCGGACGCCGCGTTCATGATGCAGTTGGGCGCCGAGGGCGTGTTCGTCGGCTCGGGCATCTTCAAGTCCGGAGACCCGGCGCAGCGCGCGGCCGCCATCGTGCAGGCCACCACGTTCTTCGACGACCCCGGCGTGATCGCCAAGGTCTCCCGCGGGCTGGGCGAGGCCATGGTCGGCATCAACGTCGCCACGCTGCCCGACGAGGAGCGGTTCGCCACCCGCGGCTGGTGACGCCCGCGCCGCTGCGCAGCCGCCTCCCAGGTCGGGGTCCTACCCTGCCCCGGTGACCGTCGAGCGGGAGCGGGTGGCCGAGCGCGCCGGGCCACCACGCGGGCCGTCCGGTCGGGTCGTCGGCCTGGACGTGGCGCGCGGCCTCGCCGTCCTCGGCATGTTCGGCGCCCACCTGGGGACCACCGGGGACCTCGACTGGTCGCCGTCCACCTGGGCGTCGATCGTGGCCGGGCGGTCCTCGATCCTGTTCGCCACGCTGGCGGGGGTCTCGATCGCGCTGCTGTCCGGCGGTGCCACGCCGGTCACCGGTCCGGCGCTCGGCCGCGCCCGCACCCGCATCCTGGTGCGCGCGGCCTGGGTGTTCGCGATCGGCGGCGTGCTCGAGGTCCTGCACACCTTCGTCGCGATCATCCTCGGCGTCTACGCGGTGCTCTTCGTCCTCGCGCTGCCGTTCCTGCGGTGGTCCCCGCCGCGGCTGCTCCTGCTCGCGGGCGTGATCGCCGTCGTCGGCCCGCCGGTGGTGCTGGAGGTCGGCCAGTGGGCGACGGCGCAGCAGGAGGAGCAGTCGGCGTTCGTCTTCCTCATGGTCACCGGCTACTACCCGGCGCTGATCTGGTGGACGTTCGTGCTGGTGGGCCTGGCGGTCGGCCGGATGGACCTGCGGTCGGCCCGGGTGCGCGCCGGCCTCGTCGCCGGCGGGGTGACCGCGGCGGTGCTGGGCTACGGCGGGGGGTGGCTGAGCGCGCAGCAGGTGGCGGCGGGGCAGCGGGTCGGGGCGGGGCAGCGGTTCGGCGGGATGGAGCTGGGCTTCCCGTTCGAGGACCAGTGGGATCCCGCCTGGTTCGCCGGCGCCGAGCCGCACAGCGGCACCCCGTTCGAGTTGGTCGGGTCGGTCGGCGTGGCGGTGGCGGTCATCGGGGTCTGCCTCGTGCTGGCCGACCTGGTGCCGTGGCCGGTCTTCCCCGTGGCGGCGGTCGGCGCGATGGCGCTGTCGGTCTACACCGCCCAGATCGTGGCCATCTGGCTGCTCGACCTCCCCTACCAGGCCGGGTGGGACGTGTGGGTCCGCTTCACCCTCACCGCGCTGGTGCTGGCCACGGTCTGGCGGCTGCAGTTGGGGCGTGGTCCCCTGGAGCGGCTGCTGACCTGGACGTCGACCCGCGCGGCCGGGCCCTGACCGGCTGATCCGCACCGACGGTGTGCGCGGGGGCGCAGTTCCCCGGCCAGGAGTTGCGCCCCGGCGCACACCGTCTGGGTCCCGCGCCGCCCGCCGTAGCCTGGGACCGATGTCCACCGTCCCCGAGCGCCCCGTCGTCGGGGTCCTGGCCCTGCAGGGCGACGTGCGCGAACACCTCGCGGCCCTGCGGGCGCAGGGCGCCGCGCCGGTGACCGTGCGCCGCCCGGAGGAACTGGCCGCCGTCGACGGCCTGGTCCTGCCGGGCGGCGAGTCGACCACGATCGTCAGGCTGGCGACGCGGTTCGGGCTGCTCGAGCCGCTGCGCGCCGCGGTCCGGGACGGCCTGCCGGTGTACGGCTCGTGCGCCGGGATGATCCTGCTCGCCGACCGGGTCCTCGACGCCCCGCCGGACCAGGAGACGATCGGCGGGCTCGACGTGACGGTGCGGCGCAACGCCTTCGGCCGGCAGGTCGACTCCTTCGAGTCCGAGCTCGACATGGCCGGTCTCGGGGGCGGTCCGGTGCGGGCGGTGTTCATCCGCGCGCCCTGGGTGGAGAAGGCCGGGGCCGGGGTCGAGGTCCTCGCCCGCGTGGTCGGGGGACCGGCCGACGGTAGGATCGTCGCCGTCCGCCAGGGGTGCCTGGTGGCCACCAGCTTCCACCCCGAACTGACCGGGGACCGCCGGGTGCACGCGCTGTTCGTCGAGATCGTCCGCGGTCACCTGGCCGAGCAGGCCGGCGCGGGCGCCGGGGACGAGAGGGGTTAGCCGTGAGCGGCCATTCCAAGTGGGCGACGACGAAGCACAAGAAGGCCGGGATCGACGCCAAGCGCGGCAAGCTCTTCGCCAAGCTGATCAAGAACATCGAGGTCGCGGCGCGCACCGGTGGCGGTGACCCCTCGGGCAACCCCACCCTCTACGACGCCATCCAGAAGGCGAAGAAGAGCTCGGTCCCCAACGACAACATCGACCGCGCGGTCAAGCGCGGCGCCGGCCTCGAGGCCGGCGGGGTCGACTACCAGGGCATCACCTACGAGGGCTACGCCGCCGGCGGGGTCGCCGTGCTCATCGAGTGCCTGACCGACAACAAGAACCGGTCGGCCATGGAGGTCCGCACGGCCATGACCCGCAACGGCGGGTCGATGGCCGACCCCGGGTCGGTCGCCTACCTCTTCTCCCGCAAGGGCGTCGTCGTGGTGCCGAAGGCCGACGGCGTCGACGAGGACTCCGTGCTCATGGCCGTCCTGGACGCCGGCGCCGAGGAGGTCCGCGACCAGGGCGACTCCTTCGAGGTCGTCTCCGAGCCCACCGACCTGATCGCCGTCCGCACGGCGCTGCAGGACGCCGGCATCGACTACGACTCGGCCGAGGCCGGCTTCGTGCCCAGCGTCACCGTCGAGCTCGACGAGGAGGCGGCGGGCAAGGTCTTCCGGCTCATCGACGCCCTCGAGGACTGCGACGACGTGCAGAACGTGTACGCGAACTACGACGTCTCGGACGAGGTGCTGGAGAAGGTCGGCTGACGCTCCGGCACCTCCGTTCCCGTCCGTCACAGACGCACCGCGGGATGAACCGCCGGGACGGCGGCGGGGCCTAGCGTCCGACGGGTGACGGGGGAGTGGGGACGCCGCACGCGCCGCGCCGGCCTGCTCCTGGCACTGGTCGCCGTCCTGATGGGGATCGGTGAGCCGCGGGTCGCCCGGGCGCCGGCTGCCGCCGCCACGCCGGTCGGGACGGTGGCGTCCGTGGCGGCCCTGACCGCCGTGTCGACGTCCGCCGCCGAGCCGGTGGGGCACCGGCCGGGCGTGGGCGTGCTGCCGCGACCGGTGCCGCCCGCCGCCGCGACCGCGGCGACGACGCCGGTCCCGGTGGCCGGTCCCGTGCCGGGATCGGGGCCGGAGCCGGAGCTTGCCGCCGGCCCGGCGCAGCCCGAGCCCGCAGCCGCGCCGGTGACGCTCCCGCTCGGCGTCGACCCCGGGGGCTCGACCCAGGTGGTCACCGTGGTCGCGCCGTCGTCCGGGTCGACCACCGCCCAGCTCACCGCCTGGGAGCTCGGGCCCGCCGGGTGGACGGCGGTGCTCGGGCCGGTCCGTGCCCGGCTCGGCTCGGCCGGCGTCGGCGCGGCCAGCGAGAGCTCGACCCGCACCCCGGCCGGCACCCATCCGCTCACCGAGGCCTTCGGCCGCGCGGCCGACCCGGGCAGCGGGCTGCCCTACCGCGTCGTCGACGACCAGGACTGGTGGGTCTCCGACGTGGCCAGCCCGCTCTACAACCAGCACACCCGCTGCGCGGCGGGCACCTGCCCCTTCGACGAGTCGGTCTCGGAGAACCTGCTGGCGGCGGGGGCGGTGTACGACTCCGCGGTGGTCATCGACTACAACCGGGGTGGCCGGCCCGGCGCCGGCTCGGCGTTCTTCCTGCACGTGACGAACGGGGCACCGACGGCCGGCTGCGTGGCGATCGACCGGGGCAGCCTGCGCACCCTGCTGCAGTGGCTCGACGCGGGGGCCTCGCCGCTGATCGCCATCGGGGTCGGTTGATCGAGGACCTCGGGGCGGTGCCCCCGACGAGGCCGACGGCGTGTTGCGTTCGGACCCCCTGATCGGGGACCGTTACCGTGGCAGTCGAACACCAGTTCGGCGGCGGGAGGATCTGACCATGCGGGTGCTCGGGATCGACCCGGGCCTCACCCGGTGCGGGTGGGGTGTGGTCGACGGGCGACCGGGGTCGCGGCCGGTCGCCGTCGGCGTCGGCGTCGTCCGCACCGCCGCCGAGCTCGATCTGGAGCTGCGGCTGCTGGAGCTGCACACTGCCGTCACCGCCCTGCTACGGGAACACCGGCCCGACGTCGTGGCGATCGAGCGGGTGTTCACGCAGAACAACAAGGGCACGGCCACGGGCACCGCGCAGGCGGCCGGAGTCGCGGCGCTGGCCGCGGCCCAGGCCGACCGCCCGGTCGCGTGGCACACGCCGAGCGAGGTCAAGGCCGCCATCTCCGGCAGCGGCCGTGCCGACAAGGAGCAGGTCACCCTCATGGTCACCCGGGTGCTGGGGCTCGCGTCCCCACCGAAGCCCGCCGACGCCGCCGACGCGCTCGCCCTGGCGATCTGCCACGTCTGGCGCGGCCCGGCCCAGCAGCGACTGCGCGTCGCCGCACTGGCGGGGGGTATCGGCGCGCCGGTGCGCTCCACCACCCTGCCGCGCTGGACGGGGGTGTCCCGGTGATCGCCAGCGTGAGCGGCCGGGTGGCGGCGGTGTCGCCCGACGGTGCGGTGGTCGAGGTCGGCGGCATCGGCCTGTCGGTGCAGTGCACGCCCGGCACGATCGCCCGGCTCCAGGTGGGGGAGGGCGCCCGGCTCTCGACCAGCCTGGTCGTCCGGGAGGACTCGCTCACCCTCTACGGCTTCGCCGACGACGACGAGCGCCAGCTGTTCGAGCTGCTGCAGACGGCCAACGGTGTCGGGCCGCGGCTGGCGCAGGCGGTGCTGGCGATCCACCCGCCGCGGGAGGTGCGTCGCGCGGTGTCGATGGCCGACGTCAAGTCGCTCATGCAGGTGCCCGGCATCGGCAAGAAGGGCGCCGAGCGGCTCATCCTCGAGCTGCGCGACCGGCTGGGCGTGACCACCTCCGACACCCAGCTCGACGGTGCCGCCGCGCCGGCCGGCCTGCCGTCGGTCACCCCCGTGGCGCCGTGGCGCGACCAGCTGTCCGCCGCGCTCGTCGGGCTGGGCTGGACCGGCAAGGAGGCCGACACCGCCGTCGCCGAGCTGTCCCCGGTCGCCGACGAGCAGCTGGCGACGACGGGCGCGGTCCAGGTCGCCGTCCTGCTGCGCCAGGCGCTGCGGATGCTGGGCCGGCCGTGAGCGAACGGGTGACGTCGTGAGCTCCCCGTTCGACCGGTCGCTGCCGGCCACCGAGGCGGGACCGGGCCGGTGGCCGGACGACGCCGTCGACGCGGGGGCCGGTGACGAGGAGCGGGTCGTCGAGTCGGCGCTGCGGCCGCACTCGCTGGCCGACTTCATCGGTCAGCCGAAGGTGGCCCGGCAGCTCGACCTCGTGCTCGAGGGCGCCAAGCGCCGCGGCCGGCCCCCGGACCACGTCCTGCTGTCCGGGCCGCCCGGCCTGGGCAAGACCAGCCTCGCGCTGATCATCGGCTCGGAGCTCGGGACGGCGGTGAAGATCACCAGCGGCCCGGCGATCGAGCGCTCCGGCGACCTGGCCGCGATGCTCTCCAACCTCGGTCCCGGCGACGTGCTGTTCATCGACGAGATCCACCGCATCGCGCGCCCGGCCGAGGAACTGCTCTACATGGCGATGGAGGACTTCCGGGTCGACGTCGTCGTCGGCAAGGGCCCCGGCGCCACGGCCATCCCGCTGGAGCTCAACCCGTTCACCCTCGTCGGCGCGACCACCCGGGCCGGCCTGCTCACCGGCCCGCTGCGCGACCGGTTCGGCTTCGTCGGCCAGATGGAGTTCTACGAGCCGGCCGAGCTGCAGCTGGTGCTGGCCCGCAGCGCCGCCCTCCTGGGCGTCGAGCTCACCGAGGAGGGCTCGGTCGAGATCGCGAGTCGCTCCCGCGGCACCCCGCGGATCGCCAACCGGCTGCTGCGCCGGGTGCGTGACTACGCCGAGGTGCGTGCCGACGGCCGGGTCACCCGCGAGGTCGCGGTGGCGGCGCTGGCCCTCTACGACGTCGACCACCTCGGGCTGGACCGGCTGGACCGTGCCGTGCTCGAGGCGCTGGTCATGCGCTTCGGCGGCGGGCCGGTCGGCGTCGCGACCCTCGCCGTCGCGGTGGGGGAGGAGCCGCACACCGTCGAGGAGGTGTGCGAGCCGTTCCTGGTGCGGGCCGGGCTGCTGGCCCGCACGCCCCGCGGGCGGGTCGCCACCGAGGCCGCCTGGCGCCACCTCGGGCAGCCGGTGCCGCGGGGCGGCGTGCCCCTCGGGAGGGTCACAGCGGACCCACCGGCCCCGGGATCGTCGTCAGAGACGCTGTTCGACGCATAGACTGCGGAGCGCTGGCGCGCAACCCGTCCGGCCGCGGCCGCGCGCGTCCCGCCCGGTCGCCACGCCCGGATGCCCCTGCGCGCCGCAACCGACGCACCCGAGCGGTCCCGTCCCGGACCGCACCCACCGCGGCGCCGCCCGCGGTAGAGAGGCACATCAGTCGTGGAGCAGTACTTCCCGCTCGTCCTCCTGGCCCTGGCCTTCGTCCTGCTCATCGTGCTGCCCGCACGGCAGCGCAAGCGGGTGCAGGCCCAAGCCCAGGCGATGCAGGAGTCGCTGTCGCCGGGCACCCCGGTCATGACGACCGCCGGGCTGCACGGGACCGTCGTGCGCCTGGGTGAGGACACCGTCGACCTGGAGATCGCCCCGGGCGTCGTCGTCACCTTCGCCCGGCGGGCCGTCCTCGAGGTGCGCACGCCCGCGGTCGCCGGCCCCGCCGCCGACTCCGGCCCGGCGGTCCCGGGCGACGGCGCCAACGGCCCGGCCGACGGCGGCCCGGCCGACCGCGCCCGCTGACCCGGAGCGTCCTGTGGCCCAACGCCAACTCCCCGCGCGCCAGTACTTCGGCGCGTTCCTGCTGATCGTCGCGGTCCTGTACGGCCTGGTCTTCCTCACCGGCGACACGCGGACGCCCCAGCTCGGCCTCGACCTGCGCGGCGGGACCACGGTGACGCTCGCCGCCCGCACCCCGGACGGCCAGGCACCCGACCCGGAGGACCTCGAGCTCGCCCGCCAGATCATCGAGCAGCGCGTCAACGGCCTCGGCGTGGCCGAGGCCGAGGTGGTCACCGAGGGCGACTCGAACATCGTCATCTCCGTCCCCGGGGACGACGGCGAGCAGGCGCGCGAGCTGGGCCAGACGGCGCAGCTGCGCTTCCGTCCGGTGCTGGCCGGCCCCGAGCCGGCGGCCCAGGCCGAGGACGGCGCGGAGTCCACCGACGGCGCCGAGCCCACGGACCCGGCCGCGCCGACCGACCTGGCCGCACCCACGGACTCCGCGGCCCCCACGGACCCGGCCACGCCGACCGACCCCGCAGCGCCCTCCGACGGCGCCATCGCCGATCCGGCGCTGGACCCGGACGCCCCCGCGGTGACCCTGGAGCAGGCGCAGCAGGCATACCTGACGCTGACCTGCGGCGGGGAGAGCACCGGGGCGGTCGACCGGCCGGAGGACCACGTCGCGGTCTGCTCGGAGGACGGCGAGTCCAAGTACGTCCTCGGCCCGGCCATCCTCGAGGGCACCGACATCGTCGATGCCAGCGCCGGCACCCAGCAGACCACCGGCGAGTGGGTGGTCCTGCTCGACTTCAACGCCGACGGCCGGGAGATCTGGGCCCAGTACACCGCCGACAACGTCGGCAAGAACGTCGCCTTCACCCTCGACGGCCGGGTGGTCTCCGCGCCCACCATCCAGGGCGCCATCAACGGCCAGACGACGATCACCGGCCAGTTCGACCAGGCGAGTGCCGAGCAGCTGGCCAACCAGCTGCGCTACGGCGCGCTGCCGCTGACCTTCACCCAGGCGACCGCGCAGTCCATCTCCACCGAGCTCGGCGAGGAGCAGCTGGAGGCCGGCCTCATCGCGGGGGCGATCGGCATCGCGCTGGTGTTCCTGTACTCGCTGCTCTACTACCGCCTGCTCGGGCTGGTCATGATCGCCAGCCTGCTGCTGTCGGCGGTGGTGGTCTACGGCGTCCTGGTCGTGCTGGGCCGGGAGATCGGCTTCACGCTGAGCCTCGCCGGCATCGCCGGGTTCATCGTCTCCCTCGGCATCACCGCCGACTCGTTCGTCGTCTACTTCGAGCGGCTCAAGGACGAGGTCCGCGAGGGCCGGACGCTGCGCTCGGCCGTGCCGCGGGCCTGGGTCCGTGCCCGGCGCACCATCCTCTCGGCCGACGCGGTCAGCTTCCTCGCCGCGGCGATCCTCTACTGGCTGGCCATCGGTGACGTGAAGGGCTTCGCCTTCACCCTCGGCATGTCCACGGTGCTCGACCTGGTCGTGGTCTTCCTCTTCACGCACCCGCTGATGGAGGTCCTGTCACGGTTCCGGTCCTTCGGCAGCAGCCGGTTCTCCGGGCTCGGCCGCGTGGAGCACACCCGCCGGCCGGCGAGCGCCCGGTCGGCCGCCGACCGACAGCTCGTCGGCGCCGGCAGCACGAACAGGAGCGAGTCATGACCCGCGGCGACGCGACCACGCCCGAGGACGAGCGCGCCACGTCCGTCGACGAGGAGGACCTGGCCGACGCCGGCCTGCCGCAGGAGGGTGCGCCGCCCGCGGCAGCGCCGGCCCGGCGACGTGGCCTCTCCGGACTGGGACACCGGCTCTACAACGGCGAGGCCGGCCTGGACGTGGTCGGCAGGAGCCGGCTGATCTACAAGATCACCGCCGTCGTCGTGCTGCTCTGCCTGCTCTCGATCGTGTTCCGCGGCTTCAACTTCGGCATCGACTTCGCCGGGGGCAACAGCTTCCGGCTGCCGGGGACCGAGCAGCAGCTCGGCGAGATCCGCGAGGCCGCCGAGGACGCCGGCGCCGACGTCGCCAGCGCCCAGATCGTCGGCGGCAACACCGTGCTGGTCCGCACCGGCGCGCTCGACAACGAGGCCGAGCGCGCGGTCGTCGACGCGGTCGCGGACGCCGCCGGCATCCAGGCGAACGAGGTCAGCCCCGAGTCGGTGAGCGCCGAGTGGGGCGACGACATCACCGACCAGGCGATCTTCGCGCTGCTCGTCTTCCTCTTCGCCGTCACGCTGTTCCTGGCGGTGCGGTTCCAGCTGAAGATGGCGATCGGGGCGATGGCGGCCCTGGCGCACGACATCATCGTCACCGCCGGCATCTACTCGCTGATCGGCTTCGAGGTGACCCCCTCGACGGTCGTCGGCTTCCTCACCATCCTCGGCTTCTCGCTGTACGACACCGTCGTCGTGTTCGACAAGGTCGACGAGAACACCAAGGGCCTGGAGCGCAGCGCCCGCATGACGTGGAGCGAGGCGGCCAACCTGGCGGTCAACCAGACGCTCATGCGGTCGATCAACACCTCGATCATCGCGCTGCTCCCGGTCGCCGGCCTGCTCTTCGTCGGCGCCGGTCTGCTCGGGGTGGGCACCCTCGAGGACCTCGCGCTGGTGCTCTTCGTCGGTCTCGCCGCGGGCGCCTACTCCTCGATCGTGCTCGCGACCCCGATCGTCGCCGACCTCAAGGAGCGCGAGCCGGAGGTGCAGGCACTGCGCAAGCGGGTGCTGGCCCGCCGGGCCTCCGAGGCGCGGCAGGGCGGCGGCCGCCCGGCCGCCGGCCCGGCACCGGTGGCCAGCGCCCGGCGCGCCCGGGGCGCGGCCCGTGGCCCGGCCGGGGTGGCGTTG